>NZ_JBPCOU010000075.1:0-74783 GCF_050999895.1 Methyloceanibacter sp.
GACGCCGGGGATCGACACGGTGCCGCCGGGACGGCAGACATAGAACATCTCGCGGATGACATGCGGGCGGTCGCTCTCCAGCATCAGCGCCTGCTTGACGCGGTCATACATCGAGTCGAGCGAGCGCATCGCGTGCGCCTCGAGGCCCACGGCGTCGATGCATATTCATGCCTGTATGCTCTTGCGTGTACACTCGAAATGTACAGCTGGATGTGGAGGCGCGCGTATGGCGCATACAAGCACTGACAATGAATTTGATGCGGCAAAAGCGATCGTAGAGACGCTCAAAGGGCTTGAGAAAGCCCAACTGGAGCGGGCTATACGGTTCGCTAGTGAGACATTGGGGCTGTCGACTCCTAAATCGACTCCCCAACCGGTGCCTCGTCATCTCCGAACATACCCTTACAGAAACTGCCTGGGGCGGCCAGGTCGGTCGACATTAAGCAGTTTGCTGAGTCCAAGGCTCCTAAAAGCGATCGGCAATTTGCAGCGGTAGTTGCCCACTACTATCAAAATGGGCTTGTAACAGACGGTCCGCGAATTCCCGGCGAGCGGCGCAAAGGAGAAAGCCATGGCGATCACGGGCGGATGTTTATGCAAGGCGGTGCGCTACGAGGTGAGCGCGGAGCCCGTAACGGTGCGGACATGCTGGTGCCGCACCTGCCAATACGTAAGCGCCGGCAGTGCCACGGTGAACGTCGTCTTCCCGAGCGACAAGATCCGCATCACTGGCACGACTGCCGAATATGAGAGCATCGCCGATAGCGGCACGCATATGTTCCGCGCCTTCTGTCCGACTTGCGGCACGCCGCTCTTCACCCGCTCGGATGCGCGGCCGCATCTCATCAGCGTACGCGCCGGCTCGCTCGACGATCCGGAGTTCGGCCGCCCGCAACTGACGATCTGGACGAGCCGCGCGCCGAGCTGGGCCTGCATCGACCCTGGCATTCCGCAAGACGAGCGGCAGCCGTCTGCTGCCGTGCTCGCCGGCAAGGCGTGATGATGTGCAGCACAAGGACTGGCGGCGTTTAATGGATTCCCGCGTCTCCACTTGCGTCATGGAGGGGCTTGACCCGGCCATCCAGGTCTTGGACCGCGCCGTGACGCCCATCGTGGATGCCCGGCATAAGGCCGGGAATGGCGAATTGTGGGAAGGACAGCAGGGAGCTCAGACCCCTCGCGAATTTTCACACATCGCGCCAGGTGCGAAAGGCGGCCGCCTGGCCGTGCAGGGTTCCGTTGCGATCGACGAGGTTCCAGATCACGCCGTCCTCGATCAGGAATCGGCGTCCCGACTTCGCGATGCGCAAGCCGCGATAGTTCAGCGCAAAGCCTTTGCCGGCGACCTTGTCCAGCAGGCGTGCGCGTTCGGCGCGGTCCGGCTCTTCCGCGGAAAGGCGCGACGGCAGCGAGGTGAACACCTCCCACTGATATTCGAAGCAGGCTTGCGCCGCCCGGTTCGCATAGATGAAGCGCGGCTCGGGGTCGGTGTTGTGCGCGACGACGCAATACGCCGCGTCTTCGTACAGCCATTCCGCCGAACGCTCTTCGCCCGCAAGAAAGTCCGGATCCGCGCCGACCATGCGGCGATAGCTGCCGACGAGCAGGTCGAAGAAATTCGAATCCGTGGCCAGACTCATGCGCAGATCCGCCGCTTCTCGGCGTTCGAGAAAATCCTTTGGCGATGGGAACCCGGTCGCCGTTCCGGCATTGTCTCCTGAACCCTTTTTGCCATCATTGAGGAACCTGATGAAACTTTATTCCGCGAAAATCCTAGTCGCTAGCGTCTGCGTGTTTGCCGCATTTCCGGCACTGTCTAAGCCTATCAGCAAGCAGGTGCAGCAGGCATGCAGTGCCGATTATAAGCAGCATTGCGAGGAATACGGGCTCGAGACTGCCGCTCTCCGTTCCTGCATGGACCGCGTGGGCCACAATCTGTCAAAGGCCTGCGTGCGGGCCCTGATCGATGCGGGCGCAGTTTCAGAGGCCGAAGTGGAACGCCGTAAGAAGTCGGGCCGTTAAAAGACAGACTGCGGATCGCCCGAAGAAGGCAGTAAGAGGTCCTTCGTCATGGTCATCATAGGCGGTGTTGCGGTCGTGCTTGCCGTTGTCTTTTGGGGCGTCTGGAATCTCGTGCTGAAATTGCGGGAGCGCAAGCAGCGGAGCCGGACCCCGAAATCTCTTCCGCAAGTCCTGAGTGAGAGCCCGCGTGAAAGGGAGAGCGTGGCGGCCGCAGCGACCCCTTTGCGCCAGGACGACAGACCGGAGTTTCGCCGCGACCGCCCGGCCGCCTGACGCGTTTCCACGGAGCGTCGGCCATACCTCATCGGTCCCGCGTGGGGCCTATTTATCCTCGTGCCTCAAATTTCGCTGTAGTCTTCTCTTGGTCATCGCCTGCGGCCAGAGACAATTGGAATCCGGCGGTCAAGGTTGTGCTAAGCTTGTGGCAACGCACTCCGGACCCCCGACGCGGCTTTACGCTAAATTGGCAACCTTCTGCCTGCTTGCGGCGCGAAGGAGTGAGCTGATGCGAATCTTGGCGACCGTGTTTTGCATGCTGTTTGTTGCGGTGGCCCTGTCGCAGGCGAGCGCCGGCGATGCCGACATGGCGAAGGATGTCAACGCGGCCGCCGCCGCGCTCGACAAGGCTTTCGCGCAGGGCGACGCAGCCGCCATAAAGACATTGATGACCCCCGATCATGTGTCGGTCACGCCGTATTATGACGGCCCGCAATCGACGGATCAGCAGATCGCCTCGCTGCCTGAGCTGAAATTCAGCGAGACGATTGTCGGCCCGGTGAAGGTCACGATGCTCGGGCCTGATGCCGCGATGCGCAACTTCACGGCGAAATTGGAGGGAAGCTTCAAGGGAAAGCCCTTGCCGTCTCCGGTTTACGCCACGGAAATCCTGGTGAAGCGCGACGGAGTTTGGATGGAACGCTTCTACCAGGTCACCGCCCTCAAGCCGTAAGCGCGACGCCTGAGACGCCATGCCGCCCGGCGCCTTCGATCTTTTTGCCGTCTCGCGCCTTGTATCCCGAGGTTCAACACGAGGAGGCGAAACCATGAACGACATGACGGCGAAATCCAGCGGCGCGCCCGACGCGCGCAAATCCGGCAGCTTCAAGGTTGGCGGCGATATTCAAATTCACCGCCTCGGATTCGGGGCTATGCGCCTCACGGGCAAGGGCATTTGGGGCCCGCCGCCCGATCGTGACGAGGCGTTGCGCACCCTGAAGCGCGTGCCCGAGCTCGGCATTGATTTTATCGACACCGCCGACTCCTACGGGCCGGATGTCTCCGAGAAGCTCATTCGCGAGGCGCTGCATCCCTATGACGGTCTGTTGATCGCGACCAAGGCCGGCCTGGAGCGGCCGGGTCCGGATGTCTGGGACATCAACGGCGGTCCGGAGCGGCTGCGCCGGCAGGCGATCAAGAGCTGCGAGAAGCTCGGCGTGGAGCATATCGATCTCTGGCAGCTGCATCGCATCGATCCGAACGTCCCGCGCGACGAGCAGTTCGGGGCGATCAAGTCGATGCTTGACGACGGCCTGATCCGTCATGCGGGCTTGAGCGAGGTCTCCGTCCCGGACATCGAGGATGCGGCGAAGGTATTTGCGGTGGCCACCGTGCAAAACAAATATAATCTCGTCGATCGCGGCAGCGAGGACGTGCTCGATTATTGCGAGCAAGAGGGCATCGGCTTCATTCCGTGGTTTCCGCTCGCCGCGGGCGATCTCGCGAAGCCCGGATCCATTCTCGATGGTATCGCCAAGAAGCATGGCGCAAGCCCGAGCCAGATCGCGCTTGCCTGGGTGTTGAAGCGGAGCCCGGTGATGCTCCCCATCCCCGGCACCGGCAAGGTTGCGCATCTGGAAGAGAATGTCGCCGCGGCGAATATCACCCTGTCGGACGCGGACTTCACCGAGCTCGACCGAGAAGGCCGCTTGGCGTCGGAGAAGGCCTAAGCTCATGCGGGTGAGCAATGTGATCGAAAGCGGAAATTTCACAGACGGGCTGCCGACGCGGCCGGTCGATGCCGAGATCACGGACATCATCCTCAATAGGCCGAACATGCGCATCGAGCGGATCGTGTCTACGGGGCAGACGAGCGGCGAGGACGATTGGTACGATCAGTCGGGCGACGAGTGGGTGATGCTCGTGGCGGGCGCCGCGCGGTTGCGCATCGAAGGCGAAGATGACGACCGCATCCTCACCGCTGGCGATTGGCTGCTGCTCCAGGCGCATTGCCGGCACCGCGTGACCTGGACGCAAGTTACCCCGCCGACGGTCTGGCTCGCCCTGCATATGCAAGCGGGCGGTTGAGAGGGATCGAGGCTTTCACTAAACCGTAGGATGTCCGTTACTGACTTATTCGAAGTCTCAACGATATAGACGGTCGACAGGGCGGGGCGGGATTTACGGCTGGGCGGCCGCGATCGGGCCCTTACAACACAGGAGGAGGCCCATGGCTGAAGAACAAATTTCTCGGGACCACTTAGCGGAGCTACTGAACGAAGACCTGTCGCGCGAATATCAGGCGATCATCGCCTATGTCGTCTACTCCCAAGTCCTCAAAGGCGCGGAGTATATGAACATCGCCGACCAGCTTGAGGAGCACGCGCATCAGGAACTGCAACACGCGCTCACGATTTCGCGGCAAATCGATTATCTCGGCAAGATGCCGACGGTCACGCCGAAGCCGGTCAAGGTGTCGGAGAACGCGCGCGACATGTTGCGCTTCGATCTCGATAACGAAAACGAAACCATCGTGAATTATCGCGAGCGCGTGCGGCAATGCGAAGCTCTTGGCGAGTTCGCCATGGCGGAGCAGATTCGCGAGATCCTGGTGCAAGAGCAAGATCACCAAATCGATCTCGCGACGGCTCTCGGCGAGGACGTGCCCGATGTGGGCCGAACGGCTCCAGGCAAGAAGGGCCGTTAGGGCGGCGCTGTCGCCGCTCCGAATGTTTGGGTTGGGGGACTCGCTCTAACTCAACAAGGAGATGCGAAGATGCAAACTACCTGGAAGCCGTCTACCGAGCACGGCGAGGTTCATAATCGGGCTGAGTTTCCCGAAACGGTCTTTGCCTTTCCGCGGCATCATAAGGAACCGCTCACCGACGCCGACCATGTCAGGAACGCCCTGGCCCGGTTCGACCAGGTGAAGGGCGTCACCGATGCGGATCGCGAGCTTGCCTTCGCCAACATCAAGAAGGCGGCGCAGCATTACGGCGTCGACGTCAACGAGAAGAGTTGGCGCGAAATCGGCCGCTAGGTTGAGCCCCGTAGCGTGAAATCAGTGGCATGGCCTAGCAGCCGCCGGTTTCGTTGGGCTGGCATTGGCCGAGCGGGTTGTGGTACATGCCGGGCGGGCACGCGACGTTCTTCTTTTTCTTGTAGCGCTCGACGTCCTTCTTCGCCTTCGCCACACACTTGCCGCCGCGATAGTCCATGCCGAGCTCGCGGCAAGAGGTGGCGGGGTCGTATTTCTTCTTCTTCGGCTTGGGATCCGTTTTCGCTTCCGGCTTCCGGCTCTTGGGAGCGGCTGTAGGGGCGGCAGGCATCCCCTTGAGCTGCTTGACATAGGCGCGGGCCAGATCGGCATAAAATCCGGTCGGTTAGCTGGACAGAAAGGCCTCATAGGAAGGCGTCCTTCTCGGCGTTATTGCCTTCGATGGGCGCTCCAGCGGAGGATCGGCAGTCTTGCAAGAAGGCTTGGAGCTTGTCCCTACCGAGCTCGAAATCGATCGTGGCGGCTCTGTATCCTTGCACGAGATAATCGAGTGAGGTCTTTTCAGCCATTGCGGCCAAAGAGGATCGTCATGGGCGATGCTGAGTTGGACGCCGACGATGCCTTCTTCGCTCTGGGGACGGTAGGTGAGGCCGGGAAGCGCATGATCGAAGCCGCCGCCGGAGAAGCGCAAGGTTACATCCTCTCCGGTCTCTCTATCGCCGATGTCGGCAGCGAAGGTGAGTGTCGGGGACTTGGCACCGGTAGCTGAGGCCGCATCGCAAAGGCCCATCGCTTGAACGTTATCGGTCTCGGGCACCCCGTAGACCAGCTCGCCTGGGTGCCTGGCCCGCTCGGTGGGTGGAATTGCCATTCCATGGTTTCTTGGGCCGTTGCGGCGGAGCATGGCCAAAGTGGGCAAGCAGGATCAAACGCAGCGCGAGCCCCCCGAGACGCATCACTTCAGTTCCCTTGCCTTAGGCTCGCGAGATCACTGCCGCGACGTGGCTCCAGCCGGTCTGTTTTCGCTTATGGTGAAGGCCCCAATCCCAGGTTGAGATTAAGGAAGCGGTGGCCTACCTGCAATGGCGATAACGCGGCCCCGCGGAGGGTCAGGCAATGGCGGTCCAGGCGACGGCGAGGTTCGCCACGAGATAGGCGGCGACGAGGGCCGCTGCCCAGCTGCGGTCCTTGCGCTTGATCGTTGCCTCGGCGTCCACATCCGCGCCTCGCCAAGAGGTGGCGACGACGCGGCCGAGGGCGACGATGATGAAGACGTAGGCGAGCAGGAACATCTTATCCAGCATCATCAGATAGTCGACGTCGGGCAGCGATGCGCCCGAGGTGAGCTGTAGCGCGACGAGCGTGAGAAGTGCTGTGATGCCGAGACCGAGGCGGCCTTCGACGTAACGCGGACGCACGAAAAAGACGAGCGCGGCGCAGACGACGATGAGCATGATCGGCACGAAGGTCTTGATGGACATCGCGACGACGGGACGCGTCACCGGGACCGAGATCGAGATGCGCGAATAGGTATCGGCCTCTGGGCTAGAAATGTCGCCGAAATTGGTGGGATAGGTGTTCTCGACGATGCGCAGACTGGGCTTGCCGATGCGGAAGCCAGGTAGCGTGATCGCAGGGTTCACCGAAATGCTGGGATTGGTGTCGGGAACGTAAATCTGCGTATCGCTGCCGGAAACCGTGTCTTCCATCACAATCGTCAGCGACTGCTCGTCGAGCGGATAATTCTCCAGCGCGAACGCAGTCGAGAAGCGGCCCTCGTAGCGGATGATGGAATAGAGGCTGCCATCGGGCATCGGCTCCGGCTTTTCGTAGAGCTGCTCGCGCAGATTGTCGTCAGCGGCGTAGCGGTTCATGAATTCCATGGTCTTGGACGGATCGGCGTGGCCGCCCTTCCAGCGGAACCAGACATAGAGATCGATGGCGTAGTTGTTGGTCTTGAAGTCGAGCTGCTGGATGTCGTTGATATAGGCGCCGACGATCACTTGCCGCGGACCGGCGGGCGAAGGCGCAGCCTCGATGGCGTCGATGACCGGTTCCGGCGGGTTTGCTTGCGTCTGCGCGTGCGAGGATGCGAGGCACAAGGCCGAAAGCGGCAGGAGGAGCAGTGCCGTCAAAAGAGAGCGCGCCGTCATGTTCATTCAGGCTGGGCGAGGCGCATCGCTAATGGAGCTTCTGATAGGTATTTTCGAGGTCGTCCTGCACGACGATCGCCTTGCTGTCCGCGCCGAGAACTAGGTCCGTGTCCGGTCAATGTCGTCACTTCGGAGAGAGTGGTGCCCCAGGCCTGACTCGAACAGGCACGTCCTTGCGAACAACAGATTTTGAGTCTGCCGCGTCTACCATTCCGCCACTGGGGCACGGGGCGGAACATGGGATAAGGCAAGAGCGCGGTCAACAGAAGGCATTGGGTATCAGCCGCCAGCGGACGCGCAATGGCTCCGATAGATAGCTAGCAAGACGACAAGCAGGGCCGCAATGGGGATCAAGAGCGCGTCCGGAGGGGACATGGCCCAAAGCGTTGCGCCGGTGACCACGCACCAGAGCATGACGAGGAGTTCCCAACGCAAACGATCGGCTGCAAGCAGGACGCCCAGCGTGGCGAGTACGGTCGGGTCGGGGGCGACGCCGAACAGTTCCAGTCCGGCCCATTCGCGGCCGGCGAGCGGACCGATCAGCGGCTGGAGCAGAAGCGCGAAGGCGAACAGGGTGACCCCCGCTGTCGTCCAAAGCGATCTTCTCGCTTCGGAGAATGACAGCCGACCGAAAACGGTACCGCTCAAAATGAGAAGAATCGCCTCCAGAACAAATGCAGAGGCAAAATAACTCGCGGCCCAATTGATCGTCGCATAGCGCGCGGCGAAATAGCCCGACGCCACCCATGCCCAACAGACGGCAAGCAATAAGACGATGGCGGACCCGGCCCAGCGCGGACGCCAAACGAGCAACGCCAGGATTGCAAATCCAACGGCAACAGCGGCGATCTGCGCAGGCCAGATGGCGGCGTTATAGAGCGCGAACAGCCGGTAATAGGTCTCGGGCGAAAACAGCAGGAAGTCGGAGAGGCGATACGTCCACCACTCGGACATCAAACCTCCTCGACATAGGCGATCATTTGCCGGCGCATTTTCTCGTCGGGCAACGGCCCGCCTGCCGCCTCCATGTTTTCGCGGACGTGGGCGACCTTTGATGTCGCCGGGATCGCGCAGGTGTTGGACGGGTGCGAGATGATGAACTTCAAAAGGAACTGCGCCCAATTCCTGGCGCCGATTTCGCCCGCCCATTCCGGCAAAGGCGCGGCTTGCAGACTACGGATCAGAGCGCCCTGCTGAAACGGCCGGTTCGCAATAACGGCGATGCTCTTCTCCCGCGCGAGTGGCAGAAGGCGTTTTTCGACATCCCGATCGACCACGTTGTAGGTCAGTTGAATAAAGTCGAGAGGATGGGCGCGCATGATCTTTTCCATCTCGCGATGACGGCGCCCATGAGAGGTGGTGATGCCGATATAACGAAGCTGACCTGCTTCCTTCATGGCGAACAGCGTTTCAAGATGCGCCTCCCACGCCAGCAAGTTGTGAATTTGCATAAGGTCGAAGCGCGGGACGCCCCAGTGCTTGCGCGACTCTTCGATCTGAGCTGGGCCGTCGGCGCCCGACGAGGTCCAAACCTTGTCTGTGGAAAACACGTTTGCGGTCTCGCCGAGCTTCTTGAGACCGTATCCGATCACCTCCTGTGAAGAGCCGTACATGGGCGAGGAGTCAATCATGCGCCCGCCGTTGGAGAAGAACGCGCGCATCACTTCGGCACAATTGTCGCGAGCCACCGGATCGTCGCCGACATTGAAAGTGATCCAACTGCCGAGACCGACCTGGGGCAGCGCCTCGCCCGAAGAGGGGACGGGCTTGGTGAGGGGCGCGGTTTGAGAAAACGCGGCTGCCGGACGGAGGGCTGTCGCGGCGACGGCCGCGGCCATGGAACGGAGCAAGATGCGGCGGTTGAGATGCATGGCGTTTTTCAAAAAGGCTGGCGGATCCTAATGTAAGCGGCAATACGATGTCCGGGTTCCGTGCAAGAAGCCCGATGGACAACGACACGGGCCCCCGCTAAGGAAGCGGCCATGTTGAGGGGCCTCTACGACAAGGTCATCAAGCTTTCCGAGAGCCGGCACGCGCTGCCGACGCTGGCGGCCGTGTCGTTTGCGGAGAGCTCCTTTTTTCCCGTTCCACCCGACGTCATTCTCGTGCCGATGGCGCTGGCCCAGCCGCAAAAAGCGAGGCTCTACGCGCTGGTCTGCACCATCTCCTCGGTGCTCGGCGGCATACTCGGCTATGCCATTGGAGCTTTTCTCTACGACACCGTCGGACATTGGCTGATCTCGGTCTATGGCTACGGCGAGGGCGTGGAATCCTTTCGCGCCGCCTATGCCGAATGGGGCGCCTGGATCATTCTGATCAAGGGCCTCACCCCGATCCCGTACAAGATCGTGACCATTGCTTCTGGCTTCGCCGGATACGACTTCTTCATGTTCGTGGTGCTGTCGTTCATCACGCGGGGCGCGCGCTTCTTCATCGAGGCCGAACTCCTGCGCATCTATGGCGAGCCGATCCGCGAGTTCGTCGAGAAGCGGCTGACATTGGTCACGACCGGATTTCTGGCGGCCATTATCGGCGGCTTCATCATCGCCAAATATGCATTCTGACATGGCAGCCCGCGCAGACGCTTCAAGGCCCGGAGCGATCGCGAGCGCGATGGTGTTCGGCATCGCCGCCGCAACCATTCTCGCTGCGCTCGCCTTCGAGCATATCGGCAATCATGCGCCATGCCCGCTCTGCCTCGAGCAGCGTAATGCGTATTACTTCGCCGTACCGGCGAGCGCCGCAGCCTACATCTTGGCGCAGTATAATTTCTGGACCGCAGCGTGGGTCTTGCTCGCCCTCATCGCGGTCGCGTTTCTGTTTAACGCGGGCCTTGGCACCTACCACGCCGGCATCGAATGGGATTTGTGGGAAGGGCCTGCCTCGTGCAGCGGCGGCACCGCGATTGAATGGGGCGAGGGCGGGCTCGCACGGCAAATGGAAAGCGTGCAGGTGGTGCGCTGCGACGAAGCCGCATTGCACGTGCTCGGGTTCTCGCTGTCGGTCTGGAATGCGCTGATCTCGCTCGCGCTCGCTGCGATTGCCATGTTTGGCGCGACGCAGTGGCGGCGCTGAGAGCCTACGGCTCGAGCTCGGTATCCCAGTAGAGATAATCGAGCCAGCTCACATGCAGATAATTGGGCGGGAAGAGCCGCCCGTTGCGGTGCAGCTCGAACACCGTCGGTCGGTAGGGTCTCTGCGCTGGCCACATCTTGGCGTGGTCGGGCATCTTGCCGCCCTTCTGCAAATTGCAGGGCGCGCAAGCGGTGACGACATTGTCCCAGCGCGTCAGGCCGCCGCGAGACCGCGGCACGAGATGGTCGAAGGTCAGGTCCTTATCGTCGCCGCAGTATTGGCAGGTGAACCGGTCGCGCAGGAAGACATTGAATCGCGTGAAGGCGGGATAGAGAGCCGGGCGGACATAGCTCTTGAGCGATACGACGCTCGGGAGCTTCATCTCGAAATTCGGCGAGCGGACGCTGCGCTCGTATTCGGAGACAATGTTCACGCGGTCGAGAAAGACGGCCTTGACCGTGTCCTGCCAGCCCCACAGCGAAAGCGGGTAATAGCTGAGCGGGCGATAGTCGGCATTGAGCACAAGGGCTGGAAACGTGCCCGGTGCGGCCGATGCGGTTGCGACGTTCAAGACCCAGATCCTTACGCGCTTGCCCGTCGCACGCGGGTCGAAGCCTCCTTGGGCGCGGATACTATAGCCATGTGTCGGCAATGTGAAGCACCCAACATGGGGTAGAAATTCGCCTTCGATCGCGTCTATATCGGCGCGGCGCGCCAAGTGAGCCCATGACCTTCAAGCAACGTTGAGTTCGGCGAATGGAGAATCTTCTCAAGTGGCTTCCCGATCGGCCGCAGCCGATATGGTTGCGCTATGGCGTGACGACCCTGTTTGTGCTCGCTTCCTTCGGGCTGATGCGCCTGGTCGAAAAACAGACCGGCGTCAGTTGCTTCTTCGTCATGTATCCGGCGGTGTTTCTTGCCGCGGTCATGTTCGATCGCGGGTCGGGATTCCTTGCTGCCGGGTTCAGCACGGCCTTGCTGGTCCTCTCCACGCAAGAAAGGTCGGAGGGGCTTCATCCCCAGCATTATTGGCTGCCGCTCACGATGTTTCTGCTGATCGGCGTCGCGCTGGCGGCAGTGAGCGAAGCGTTACGCAAAGGCTGGGAGCGCGCGGCCGAGGCTGAGCGCATCAAGGATCTGCTGTATCGGGAGCTCGGGCATCGCACCAAGAACGACCTTGCTATGGCGGCGTCCGTGCTGACGCTCCAGGCCCGCGCACAAACCAATCCCGAGGTGGAGGCCGCGTTGAACACAGCGGTCGGCAGGCTGCACGCGCTCAGCAGGGCACACGAGCAGTTTGAGCCCGTCGCGGCCGGAACGGGCGTGCAGATGCGCGGCTATCTCGAAGTGCTTTGCCAGAATCTCGCCGAGTCCATGAACAGCTCCGACGCGGTCTCGCTTCGGGTCGATAGTGAGCAGTTCGAACTTCCGACCGGACGCGCCATTCCAGTCGGACTGATCGTCAACGAGCTCGTCAGGAACGCCTTCAAGCATGCGTTTTCAGACGGGCGGGAAGGCCTGATCGTGGTGGGCCTCCAGCGCCAAGGCGGCCTCACTCTCACCGTCGAGGATAACGGCAAGGGTGTGAGGAGGGCGCCGCAAGAGGCCTCGGCTCCCAACTGGTCTAGCTTCTCGTAAGGCAGCTGAACGGGAGCATGGAGCGGACCAAGGCCGAGCCCGGCTGCCGCGTCAGCGTCACTTTCCCGGAACAAGGCCAGCGTCACTTCGCGGAGGCGAAGGCGTCCTTCAAGAAGGCGCCGCCGAGGCGGAGACCCTCGGGGTCGATTCCATGACCGATGCCGCCGGCAATGTGCCATTGCACGGGCAGGCCAGCGCGCGCGAGCTGCTCGCGGGCGATGAGCATGGCGTCGACGGGAATGACTTCGTCGACATCGCCATGAATAAGAAGGATCGCGGGGCCGTCGGCCGGGTCGGCGGGAATGCCTTCGAGGCTGGCAAGGGCGCCAGAATAACCGACAATGGCCGCGATCGGCGGCGTCCTCCCAAGGCCGACTGACAGCGCCATCATGGTGCCTTGGCTGAAGCCGACCAGCGCCAATGCCTTGGGCGGCAGGTCATGCCGCTTCAGCTCGGTGTCGACAAAAGCATGCAGCGAGGGGCAGGCCTCGGTTACGCCCGACGCGATGCGGGCGGGATCGCCCATGGTCAGGTTGAACCACTGCCGGCCCATCGGCGCCATGCCGCAAGGCTGTGGCGCGTTCGGGGAGACGAAGGCGGCGTGAGGTAAGTCCCTGGCCCATTCGCGGCCAAGTCCGATGAGGTCGTTGCCGTCGGCGCCGTAGCCGTGCAGAAACATGACGAGCTGCCGCGGCGTTCCGCCAGCCGCGGGGCCGAGGCGCGGCCCATCGAGAGATTGGGCGGCCATTTACGCCTTCGCCCGCCGCAGACCTGACGTTCTCATCCGCAACACCACGCTCAGGCGTCCCCCTCGGGAACGTCGTTGGCGGAGTGGGCATTGAGCTGGCCGTAGTTCTGGATGCCGATGTCGTTTAGAAGGTTGAGCTGCGTTTCGAGATAATCGATGTGGCCTTCCTCGTCGGTGAGGAGCTCCTCGAACAGGTCCATGGTGACGTAGTCTTCTTCCTTACGGCAGGCGGCGCGCGCCTCCATGTAGAGCGCCCTTGCGCCATACTCCGCCTTGAGGTCGCATTCGAGGATCTCCTTGATGTTCTGCCCGATCATCAGGGGATCGATATGCTGGAGATTGGGAAAGCCCTCGAGAAAGATGATGCGGGTCACGAGCTTATCGGCGTGATGCATCTCCTCGATCGATTCCTCGCGCTCCTTCTTGGCGAGCTTGGTGAAGCCCCAGTCGTCCAGCAATCGGTAATGCAGCCAATATTGGTTGACGGCGGTCAGCTCGCTCGTCAGCGCCTTATTGAGATACTCGATGACCCTTGGATTGCCCTTCATGCTCAGCTCCTCTTCTCAACCTTTTTTTCGATCATGGCCTGTTCTTGACGTTGCCGCTAGGGCTCCTCGATGGGCGACCTGTGGGGGAACGAGGCCGCAGAGCTCGGTCCCTCCTCGTCATAGCCGACCATCAGCTTCGTGATCAGCGGCAGGCAACTGCCGCAAGACGGTCGCTTGCCGAGATGGCGGTAGATGAGGCCGGGCGTGAGCACCACAAACGGGTCCGCGGTTCGCAGCGCGGAGACCGCGTCGGCGATGTCCCGGTCGGTGATCATGGAGCAGGAGCAGACGATCATGTGAAGGTTCGGCTTGGTGACTCGAATCTTGGGCTACGGCAAGGTTTCAGGCCTCCGGCGAAGTCCGTTCTTTTCAACAGCGGTCCGACCGCGAGGCGAATTCGTGAGTTTTCAAGCCTTTTTATGGTTCAGGCAATTTAGCCGAGTTTTAAGCGATGGCTGTCATCCTGCCCGTCTGGGATAAGGGATGAGGCCGCGCCAATGCAGGCGGAAGATTTCAAACCTGACTATTTGTTCGCGCAAATCCAAGGTCTCGTGGACGCTCTAGCAGCCGAGCGGGGCGCGCGCGAGCGCGCGGAGATCGCCGAGAAGGCCAAGTCGGAGCTGCTCGGCGTCATCGGTCACGAGCTGCGGGCGCCGATGGGCGCCATTCTCTCCATGGCTGAGCTGCTGCTCGGAAGCCGGCTCGACAATAGCCAGCGCCGCTATGCCCAGACGCTGGAGAAATCAGCGCGCAGCCTGCTCACGGTCCTCAACGACATTCTCGATTTTTCGCAAGTGGAGTCGGGCCGCTTCGAGCTCGACTGCGTTTCCTTCGACCTGCACGAGCTCCTTCGCGGCGTCATGCAGGACATGCGCGTCCGCGCCAGCGAGAAGGGCCTGAAAAGCGGGCTCGAGATCGGCCTCAGCTGCCCGCGGTTCGTCGTCGGGGACCCGGCGCGCCTGCGCCAGATCCTGAATGCCCTCACGGGAAGTGCGCTCGCTGCGACCGAGGACGGCTCATTACGGCTTTATGTGCGTGCCAGGGACAGCGAAAACCATCTTCGGCTCCGCTTCGATATCACCGCCAGCGGCGGCGGATTGAGTCAGATCGAGGCGCTCCTGTGTCATGACGATGGGACCGGACTTGGGCCGTCTTTGGCTGGGCACCTCATCGAGATGATGGGCGGGGAACTCGGCTGCGACAGCGTCGCGGGGCATGGCAGCGTGGTTTGGTTCACGGTCGCGGCAGCGCGCGGCGAGGCGCAGGTTTCCGCGCCGGCGTGCGCGCGAATTGAGGCCAATGCGCTCTCCGGTCATCTGCTCGTGGTCGAGGCCAATGCCGTGAACCGCATGCTCATCGGGACCTATCTCAGCGAGTTCGGCCTAACCTACGAGATCGTCGACAGCGGCGCCGAAGCCATCCTTTGCCTCTCCTCGAGCGGCTATGACCTCGTGCTCATGGATATCACGATGCCCGGTTTCGACGGTGCGCAGACCGCAAAACGGATCCGCACCCTGAGCGGGGCCGCCGGTATCGTTCCGATCGTCGCGCTGACCGCCGCGACCCTGAAAGCCGGCGGCAAGTCCGTCGTGACCGACATGGATGCCTGCGTGGCGAAGCCTATTCGCGGACGCGAGCTGCATGCGGCGCTCGCTCCCTTCCTTGCCCACGATGACAAGAGCCGGGTAGCGGCGGGACGCTAGCGCTTGCGCCCGCTGGATAGCGGGGGGCTTAAAAGTTCTCCATGAGAACGCCTGCGAGCAGGATCAGATAGGCGATCAGGAGCAGGCCCATGCCATAGGCGGTGAAGAACGGCAACGGCACGATCATCCCGATGATCACCAGGATGGCGATGACGACGGAGACGAGAAAGGTTTCCCGGCGCGGTGACGTCAAATTGAAGTTCATTGTGCCCCCCATTATGGCAAGCGCCTTTCAAGACAGGCGCGTGAGTCGGCAGTCTAGCGATAAAGGGAGGGTTCGCCTATCCGCGCTCGCCTGGGTCCACAAAACCGGAGGACGGCCTTTTTGGCTTACGGGACGCCCGCAGCTCGTTTCAGGTCGCGACCTTTGCGCGCAAAAGCGCTTGCGGCGCCGGGGTGCCCTGGTCCTTGAGATCCTCGGCCTTGCTGTCGACGAGGTCGACAAGGCCGACCATGATGTCGTTCAGCATGAAATCCTTGGGCGTATAGATGGCGGCCGCCCCGCATTGCTTCAGGATGTTGACGTCCTCTGCGGGAATGATGCCGCCAACCACCACGGGGACGTTGGCAAGGCCGGCTTCGCGCAGCCGCTGCACAACATCGCGCACGAGCGAAACGTGCGAGCCCGAGAGAATGGACAGACCGACAACGTGGGCTTTGTGCTCACGGGCGGCGGCGACGATCTCGGCGGGAGTGAAGCGGATGCCATCATAGACGACCTCCATGCCGCAATCGCTTGCGCGCACGGCGATCTGCTCGGCACCGTTGGAATGCCCGTCGAGGCCGGGTTTGCCGACGACGAAGGTCAGGCGGCGGCCGAGGCGTTCGGAGACTGCATCGACACGGCGGCGAACGTCTTCAAGCCGCACCTCGTCGATGGCGTGCTTGGCGGCGATGCCTGTCGGCGCGCGATATTCGCCGAAGACTTCGCGCAGCACCTTGCCCCATTCGCCGGTGGTTACGCCCGCTTTAGCGGCCTCGATGGACGGCGGCATGATGTTGCGGCCTTCGCTCGCGGCGGCTTTTAGCTCGATCAGCGCCTTCGTTACTTCCTTGTCGTCGCGCTGCTGCCGCCAGGCTTGCAGCGCCGCGACCTGCTCCATCTCGACGGTTTCGGGCACGGTGGTGATGCCGTCGGCGCCAGCGCTGAGCGGCGCGGGTGCGGTCTCGGTATAGATGTTGACGCCCACCAGCGCCTGTTCGCCCGTTTCGATGGCGGCGATGCGCGCGGCGTTCGAGGCGATCAGCGCCTCCTTCATATAGTCGATGGCAGCGACGGCGCCGCCCATCGCCTCGATCTTGGCAAGTTCGGCGCGGGCCTGCTCCTTCAATTCCTCAACCTTGTGCTCAACTACCTCCGAGCCATCGAAAATATCGGCATATTCGAGAAGGTCGGTCTCATAGGCAACGATCTGCTGGAGTCTGAGCGACCATTGCTGGTCCCAGGGCCGCGGCAGCCCTAGTGCCTCGTTCCATGCCGGAAGCTGCACGGCGCGGGCACGCCCGTTCTTCGACAGCACTACGGCAAGCATCGAAAGCAAGATGCGGTAGACGTTGTTTTCCGGCTGCTGCTCGGTCAGCCCGAGCGAGTTGACCTGCACGCCATAACGAAAGCGGCGATAGTCGGGATTCTCGACGCCATAGCGGTCGCGCGCGATCTCGTCCCAGAGATCGACGAAGGCGCGCATCTTGCACATCTCGGTGATGAAGCGGACCCCCGCATTGACAAAGAAGCTGATGCGGCCGACGAGATGCGGAAACTCCGCGTCGGGAACCGCGCCCGAGTTCCTAACCTCGTCGAGAACGGCCTCCGCGGTTGCCAGCGCAAAGGCGAGCTCCTGGGCGGGCGTCGCGCCTGCTTCCTGCAAATGGTAGGAGCAGACATTGGTCGGATTCCACTTCGGCACTTCGCGGGCGGTAAAGACGATTACGTCCTTGATCAGCCGCAACGACGGCGCGGGCGGAAACACATAGGTGCCGCGCGACAGATATTCCTTGATGATGTCGTTCTGCACCGTGCCAGCGAGCTTGTTGCGGTCGGCGCCCTGCTCATCGCCAAGTGCGATGTACAGCGCCAGCAGCCATGCCGCCGTCGCGTTGATCGTCATGGAGGTGTTCATTTCCTCCAGCGGAATGCCCTCAAGCAAAGCGCGCATGTCGCCGAGATGAGAGATTGGCACGCCGACCTTGCCGACCTCGCCGCGAGCGAGGAGATCGTCGGAATCGTAACCGGTCTGCGTCGGGAGATCGAAGGCGACCGAGAGGCCGGTCTGGCCTTTCGCGATGTTGCCCCGGTAAAGCTCGTTGGAAGCCTTCGCCGTGGAGTGACCCGCATAGGTGCGGAACATCCAAGGTTTGTCGCGTTTGGCGGGTTTGTGGGTCATCTTGCTCGTCCTGGACGGCATCGAAGCATGGTCGAGGGTCTTTCGGCAACACGCGCGTGTCCTGCTTGAAGGGGCCGGACGGCCAAAAGAAAGGGCGGTGCTCGCGCACCGCCCGATCAATTCTATTGGCGAAACAGGCCGTTGCCGGCCCCGACAAGTCTTACATCTAGTCCTTTTCAGGCGCCGAGAGAGAGCCCTGATTTTCGTTCTTCATGTCGCCTTCGGACTTGGTCCCGGGAACGTTGGCCGCCGAATTGTCGGTCTGGCCGCCGGCACCAGTCGGTCCGGTACTCTTTGCATCCTTTTCGGGAGCCGAGAGCGCACCTTGGTTCTCAGTCTTCGAATCGCCGTCAGCGTCGGCGCCGGGGACATTCGCGGATGAGTCCTTGCTCATCCCACCAGTCGGATTACTGCCCATGGTGTTCTTCTCAGGAGCCGAAAGAGCCCCGGGATTCTCGGTCGGACTCGCGGCATTGCCCCCGGCCGTGCTGCCAGGTACGTTCGCTGCACCCTCGTCAGCGGCAATGGTAATGTTCTGGGCGGCGCCCGGGGCGTCTTCGGCGGCGGCGGCACCGGCAAAGCCGAGGGTCAGGACGGCGACGGTAGTCATGAGGGTCAGTTTCGATCGCATCAGGGTCTCCTTGGGGTTCAAAAGGGCCTAAAATCATTAGACCGCGGCGTTCGAGTTGAGGCTTAAGGCTCGCGGATCGAGGGAAGAACGTCGCAGGCCTGCCCCCAGTTCCGCCCCGCGCCTTAACGGTTGCGTGAAGCTGGGGCGTTTGACCCCTGTGCAGAGCCGATTGTTTTTGCTAACGCTCCACCCGCGCTGGGCTGAATCCGCCGAGGCAGCAGCCTTCGAGAACGGCGTACGATCAAATCAGCGTTGCGGCGTTAAGCCGGAGCCTGCATTTATGTTGCAGCAGCGAAATGGATGGCAGAGACTTGCTGCAATGCAAACGGGCCCGTTAAAGAGTAAGGCAGGGGGCAAATTCGGATGAATGAGATGTCATTAGCTACGCTATCACCCGAGCGGGGCACGACCAAAGACCTGTACGAAGTCGGCGAGATTCCGCCCCTCGGCCATGTCCCGAAGAATATGTATGCTTGGGCGATCCGAAGGGATCGGCACGGGCCGCCCGACGAAGCTATGCAGGTCGAGGTCGTGCCGACTTGGGAGCTAGATTCCCACGACGTCCTCGTGCTCGTGATGGCCGCGGGCGTTAATTATAACGGCGTCTGGGCCTCGCTCGGGATTCCGATCTCACCGCTCGACGTTCACAAGCAGTCTTATCATATCGCCGGCTCCGACGCGTCTGGCATCGTCTGGGCGGTGGGCTCCAAGGTCAAACGCTGGAAGGTCGGCGACGAGGTCGTTATCCACTGCAATCAGGACGATGGCGACGATGAGGAGTGCAACGGCGGCGATCCGATGTTCTCCACCTCGCAGCGCATCTGGGGCTACGAGACGCCGGACGGCTCTTTTGCGCAGTTTGCCCGGGTGCAGGATCGGCAGCTTCTCGAGCGCCCGAAGCATCTGACCTGGGAAGAGGCGGCCTGCTACACCCTCACTCTCGCGACCTCCTATCGCATGTTATTCGGGCATCGCCCGCACACGCTGAAGCCCGGGCACAATGTGCTCGTGTGGGGTGCCTCCGGCGGCCTCGGCTCCATGGCGGTGCAGCTTTGCGCCACGGCCGGCGCCAACGCGATCGGCGTCGTATCCGACGACGACAAGGCGGAGTTCGTGATGTCGCTCGGCGCCAAGGGCGTCATCAACCGCAACAATTTCAAATGTTGGGGTCAGCTGCCAAAGGTCGGCACGCCGGAATATGATGTCTGGCTGAAGGAAGCGCGCAATTTCGGCAAGGCGATCTGGGACATCACCGGCAAGGGCGTCAACGTTGATCTCGTCTTCGAGCATCCGGGCGAGGCAACCTTCCCGGTCTCCACTCTGATCGTGAAGCGCGGTGGCATGGTCGTGTTCTGCGCCGGCACAACGGGCTACAACATCACCATGGATGCCCGCTATGTGTGGATGCATCAAAAGCGCATCCAGGGCTCGCATTTCGCCCATCTCCTGCAAGCGAGCCAGGCCAACCGGCTCGTGGTTGAGCGGCGCATCGATCCATGTATGTCCGAGGTCTTCCCCTGGGAGCAGATCCCGAAGGCGCACATGCGCATGTGGAAGAATCAGCATCGTCCGGGCAACATGTCCGTTCTCGTCAGCGCACCCTGCACGGGGCTTCGAACGGTCGAGGACGTGATCGAAGCCAGCGAGCAGATGCACGGCAAATAGCCGCCGTCCCGCGGGCGCTCAACACATCGTTGGGCGCGCACCATCAATGAGGATCGATCTCCGTGACAGTCGCTGAAGATATCTCGGCGGACCGCGAGACGGGCGGCGTCGCCGATCTCATTCCCCTCCTCGATGCCGCGGGTGAAGCGGCCGTGGCGCTGCGCGACAAGGCCGTTGCCGGTGTAGCTGCCAAGGTCGTTTCCGGCGGCAAGATCGATGCGGCCGCGCTGGAGCGCGACCAGCACGCAGCTCACGGCCTTGCCTGGCTCGCTACCTATGTCGAGGCAATCCTTCAGATCGACAGCTATGCGCGACGCATGCAGGAGGACGGACGCTTCGGCGAGCTGGAGGCGCTGCTCGCGCAGATCGGTACGGCGGAATATCTGTCGCAGCTTGCCGGCGGCGTGATGATGAGCCAGGGCGAGTTCCTGCGTCCGCATGAAGTCGGTCTCAGCGAAAAAGACGTCTCTGCTTTTCTCAGCCCCGACGTCAAGGCGCTGATCACGGCGACAACGCCTGCAACCCGCGCCCGCGTTGTCGAGCTGATCAAGGATGCGCAGGGCTACGCGGCCTTCGGCGACCCCGGACTCGATGAGACGCTCGACGCCATGCGCGACGAGATGCGCCGCTTCTGCGATGCCGAGGTCACACCCAAGGCGCATGAGTGGCACCTCAAGGACGAATACGTGCCGTTAGAGCTGATCGGGCAGATGGCCGAGCTCGGCGTGTTCGGGCTCACGATCCCGGAAGAGTTTGGCGGCCTCGGTCTCGGCAAGGAGGCCATGTGTGTCGTCTCCGAGGAGCTGTCGCGCGGTTATATCGGCGTCGGCTCGCTCGGCACGCGCTCGGAAATCGCCGCCGAGCTGATCCTGAATGGCGGCACCGAGGAGCAGAAGCAGTCCTGGCTTCCGCGCCTTGCGAGCGGCGAGGTGCTGCCGACGGCAGTTTTTACCGAGCCGAATACCGGCTCTGATCTCGCATCGATCACGACGCGCGCGGTGAAGGACGGCGAGGACTATCGCATCACCGGGCAGAAGACCTGGATCACGCACGCGGCGCGCGCGGACATGATGACGGTGCTGGCACGCACCGATCCGACGGAAAAAGGCTATCGCGGCCTTTCCATGTTCCTGGCCGAGAAGCCGCGCGGCACCGACGATCGGCCGTTCCCCGGCGACGGCATGTCGGGCGGCGAGATCGCGGTGCTCGGCTATCGCGGTATGAAGGAATTCGACATCTCCTTCGACAGCTTCGCGGTGCCGGCGGCAAATCTCCTCGGGGAGGCCGAAGGCCAGGGCTTCAAGCAGCTGATGCAGACCTTCGAGGCTGCGCGCATCCAGACCGCAGCGCGCGCCATCGGCGTCGCGCAATCCGCGCTAGATCTCGGTCTGCGCTACGCGACAGAGCGGGTGCAGTTCGGTAAGCCGATCATCAACTTCCCGCGCGTCGCCGACAAAGTCGCCATGATGGCGGCGGAGATCCTGCTTGCACGCCAGCTCACCTATTTCGCCGCCCGGGAGAAAGATGCGGGCCGCCGCTGCGATCTGGAAGCCGGCATGGCCAAGCTCCTCGCCGCGCGCGTGGCTTGGTCTGCCGCCGACAATGCGTTGCAGATTCACGGCGGCAACGGCTTCGCGCTCGAATATCCCGTCAGCCGCGTTTTGTGCGACGCCCGCATTCTGTCGATCTTCGAGGGCGCTGCTGAGATTCAGGCGCAGGTGATCGCGCGCCGCCTGCTCGAAGGCTAGCTCGCTCAAATCTTATCGAGGACACGATGCGATCCGATTCGCGGCCAATGCGTTCTGTCGCCGTTCCGATCATTGCGGCGCTGGCTTGCTTTGCGGCATGGATGATTGGCGGCGCAGTGACGCGACCCAATCTCGATTGGTATGCCACGCTGGCGAAACCTGGCTTCACACCGCCCAACATCGCTTTTCCGATCGCGTGGACGATTCTCTACAGCTTGATGGCAGTGTCTGCGTGGATGGTATGGCGTGCGACGGCCGCGGCGTCCGACAAGAAGCTTGCGCTAACTTGGTTCGGCATCCAGCTCGTCGTCGGCGTGCTGTGGTCGGTCGCCTTCTTCTGGATGCACAACGTTGCGCTCGGCCTCGGCGTTGTTCTCGCGCTGCTGGTCGCCATCGTCATCACCATCGTTTTCTTCGACCGCGTCAGCCGCGTCGCCGCCTTGCTTTTGATCCCCTATGTGATGTGGGTCTGCTTCGCGACGGCGCTCAACGCTGCCATCTGGCTTCTGAATAGCTGATGCCCGAGCGTAGCATCCTGAT
Organism: Methyloceanibacter sp.; assembly: GCF_050999895.1. Lineage (GTDB taxonomy): Bacteria > Pseudomonadota > Alphaproteobacteria > Rhizobiales > Methyloligellaceae > Methyloceanibacter. Next base: position 22,070 of record NZ_JBPCOU010000075.1, read on the forward strand.
CACGGGTTGTTCGTCGGGAATCGGAATGTGCGCGGCGCGCATGCTCAAGGACCGCGGCTGGCGCGTCTTCGCCACGGCGCGAAAGCCGGAGGACCTGGAGCGCTTGCGCGACAAGGTGGGTGTCGAAAGCCTGTATCTCGATTACGCCGAGGCCGCTTCGATCGCGGACGCAGCGGCGCACGTGCTCGACGCGACCGGCGGAAGGCTCACCGCGCTCTTCAATAACGGCGCTTACGGCCAGCCGGGCGCGGTCGAGGATCTCACGCCGGACGTCCTACGCGCCCAGTTCGAGGCCAATGTGTTCGGCTGGCATGATCTGACCTGCCGCGTGCTGCCGGCGATGCGCGCCAACGGCGGCGGGCGCATCGTGTTCTGTTCTTCGGTGCTCGGCTTCGTCGTCGGACCGTATCGCGGCGCCTATTGCGCATCGAAATTTGCCATCGAGGCCTTGGCCGATGCGCTGCGCATGGAGCTTGGGGGCAGCGGCGTCCACGTGGTCTTGATCGAGCCCGGGCCAATCGCATCGCGCTTCCTTGAGAATGCGCTCGCCGCCTATCGCCGCAATATCGATCTCCAAGGTTCCGCCCACCGAGGCATCTATCGAGACCGGCTTTCGCGCATGGAGCAGGGCGGCGATCAAACCTTTAAGCTTGGGCCGGAGGCGGTGGTGAACAAGCTCATTGCAGCACTGGAGCGCCCCAAGCCGAAGGCGCGTTACTACGTTACGGTGCCGACTTATGTTGCGGCCCTGTTGCGGCGGATGCTCCCAACCCGTGCCCTCGACGCGATAGCGATCCGGAACTAGAGTGCCGCCGCCGCGCGGAAGACGCTGGCGGTTGCTGGGGAACACATTCATGGAAGAATTGCTGAAATATGCCATTCCGGTGGCGCTTGCCGCGGTAGGCATCGTGCTGCTGTTCGGCATGTGGAACATGATGCGCGGCGGCAACCCAAACCGCAGCCAGACCCTCATGCGCTGGCGCGTGGTGCTGCAATTGCTGGCGCTTTGCCTCGTGATGGCCGCCATCTATCTCGCGGGCAAGTAAGCCAGGGCCGCATAACGAAAGCTTGACCCCCCTTCGGGGCGTGCTACGCTAAAGTCGCTAAAATGGCGATAAACCTGCGGGCCACAGGTTCCCCGGGCTGGTGTTTGATGGTTGTCCTCAATAAGATTTACACGCGGACCGGCGATGACGGCACGACCGCGCTCGGCTCGGGGCAGCGCGTCCTAAAGTCCGATTTGCGCGTGGAGGCTTATGGCACCCTCGACGAGACCAATGCCGCCATCGGCCTTGCGCGCCTCCACACGCAGCACGAACCCACGCTCGAGGCCATGCTCGGGCGCATCCAAAACGATCTGTTCGATCTCGGCGCCGATCTATGCTTTCCCGACGAGAGCAAGGATGCGCGCGGGCGCCTCTCCGTGAGCGATGCGCAAGTCGATCGCCTCGAGAGCGAAATCGATGAGCTGAACCGCGCGCTCCAGCCCTTGCGCTCCTTCGTGCTTCCCGGAGGCTCGCCGGCGGCGAGCTTTTTGCACCTGGCGCGCACCGTCTCCCGTCGCGCTGAGCGCCTTATGGTCGAGCTTGCCGCGCGACCTAGCGAGCGCGTCGGCGATGCGGCCTTGCGCTACATCAACCGGCTTTCGGATTTCCTGTTCGTTGCGGGCCGCTACGCGAACGACAAAGGTGAGGCCGACGTCTTGTGGGTTCCTGGACAGAATCGATAGCGCGGTTATGAGTCCTCTGTGTTCATCCCCCTCCACGATACCAACCCCCTAAAGCGCATCGACTACCAGTACGTGACGGTGGCGATCATCGTGCTCAACGTCGCCATTTACGTCATCTTCCAGACCGGCTGGATCATTCCGCTCGACAATGAGAACGCGGCAGCCTTCGCCGTCGTCCCGGCGGAGCTCTTCGCACCATCTCCCGAAAGCCGGCCGTTCTTCGCCACCGGCGCGCTTCCCGTGCCGGAGCGTTTCACCCTTATCAGCTACATGTTCCTGCATGGGAGCTGGATCCACCTGCTTGGCAACATGCTGTTTCTCTGGGTGTTCGGCGACAATGTCGAAGACGCCATGGGCCATATCCGCTTCATCATGTTCTATCTGATGTGCGGGATCTTCGCGGCGGTGTTGCATTCCTGGATGCTGCCGCAGTCGGACCTGCCGCTGATCGGGGCGAGCGGCGCGGTGGCAGGCATCATCGCGGCCTATCTCATCCTTCACCCCAAGGTTAAGGTCTGGGTGCTCGCGCTCTGGCGGATTCCGCTGAAGATCACCGCGTCCTGGGCTCTCGGCATCTGGATCCTCGCGCAGTTCGGGAATCTCCTGATCGACAGCGAGGAAAACGTTGCCTGGTGGGCCCATATCGGCGGATTGGCAGCCGGCGCCGTCCTCATTCTGTTTATGCGGCGGCGCGGTGTACCGCTGTTCGACAAGACGCGAGGCGGTGCCTAAACCGTGGCAAAAAGCCGTAGAAACCTTGACTTGCGTCCCTGCCAGAAGTACCGTCCGGGCCATTTCGCAGTTGCGAGATCAGTGGCTTGGGGCCCATCTAGGTGCGGGAAAGACTAGCCGCATGAAAATACTCGTACCCGTTAAACGGGTCATCGATTCCAACGTCAAGGTCCGCGTCAAATCCGATGGCAGCGGGGTCGACCTTGCCAACGTCAAGATGTCGATGAATCCCTTCGACGAGATCGCCGTCGAGGAGGCCGTCCGCATCAAAGAGCGCGGCGAGGCGACCGAAATCATCGCCATCTCGATCGGCGGCGTGAAAGCGCAGGACACATTGCGCACGGCTCTCGCCATGGGCGCGGATCGCGCGATCCTCGTGAAAACCGATGCGACGGTCGAGCCGCTTTCCGTCGCCAAGATTTTGAAAAGCGTGGTCGAGACCGAGAAGCCCGATCTTGTCATCATGGGCAAGCAAGCCATCGACGATGACTGCAATCAGACGGGTCAGATGCTGGCCGGATTGCTTGGCTGGCCGCAGGGCACGTTCGCGTCCAAGATTGCGTTGGCAGGCGACAAGGTGAAAGTCACGCGCGAAGTCGATGGCGGGCTGGAGACGCTGCTCCTGTCCCGCCCTGCCGTAATTACCACCGACCTTCGCCTGAACGAGCCGCGCTACGCTTCACTGCCGAACATCATGAAGGCGAAGAAGAAGGCGATCGACGAGACGACGGCGGAGACGTTGGGCGTCGACATCAAGCCGCGGCTCAAAATTATCTCGGTCACCGAGCCCAAGGGCCGCGTTGCCGGCATCAAGGTCGATAGTGCTGCGATTCTCGTCGAGAAGCTTAAAAACGAGGCGGGGGTCCTTTAGATGGCGGTCCTGCTGCTCGCAGAGCATGACAACAAGGCGCTCGCGCCGGCCACGGCCAAGGGGCTCACGGCCGCCAAGGCCTTCGGCGGCGATGTCGATATTCTCGTGATCGGGCAGGACTGCAACGGCGTCGCCGAGGAAGCGGGCAAGCTTGCCGGTGTGCGCAAGGTGCTCGTCGCCGACGCTCCACATCTCTCGCAACGCCTCGCGGAGGAGGCAGCAAACACCGTCCTGCCGCTGATGCAGAACTATGGCGTGCTGCTCGCACCGGCCTCCACCTTCGGCAAGAATGTGTTGCCCAGGGTCGCGGCGCTGCTCGATGTCGGTCAGATCTCCGATATCGTCGAGGTGAAATCCCCAAGCTCCTTCGTGCGCCCTATCTATGCCGGCAACGCGTTGGAGACGGTGGAGACCAGCGACAAGATCATCGTCGCAACGGTCCGTACGACGGCGTTCGATGCGACAGGCGAGGGCGGCTCGGCGGCGATCGAGGCAGTCGATGCACCTGCGCCGCTCGGGCTCTCCAGCTTCGAGGGCAGCGATATCAGCGTCAGCGAACGGCCTGAGCTCACGGCCGCGCGTATCGTTATCTCGGGCGGGCGCGGCATGCAATCGGGCGACAATTTCAAGACGCTGCTTGAGCCGCTCGCCGATCGCCTCGGCGCGGCCGTCGGCGCCAGCCGGGCCGCGGTCGATGCCGGCTACATGCCCAACGATCATCAGGTCGGACAGACCGGAAAGGTGGTGGCGCCGGATCTTTACATTGCCATCGGCATTTCCGGCGCGATCCAGCATCTGGCTGGAATGAAAGACTCCAAAGTTATCGTGGCCATCAACAAGGATGCCGAGGCGCCTATCTTTCAGGTCGCCGATTACGGCTTGGTCGGGGATCTCTTCACGGTCCTTCCGGAGCTCGATGCCGAGCTGAAAAAGGCAGGATATTGAGTCAGCGGATTCATGAGGAATGACAATGGACGACATCGTACCGGGTGCAGCGCGAACCCTTGTAGATCCCAGCTCATCGCGGGATCCTGAGGCCATGCCCATCAAGAAAATCGGTATCGTCGGGGCAGGGCAGATGGGCAGCGGCATTGCCCATGTCGTCGCGCTTTCCGGATTCGACGTGGCTGTGAACGACCTCGAGCGGGACCGATTCGACAAGGCGCTCAGTTCCATCGACAAGAATCTGACCCGACAGGTGGCGTCCGGAAAGATCGACGAAGAGGAAAAGAAGCGAACGCTCGCCCGCATCAAATTTGCCGAGAGCTTTGCCGACTTTGCCGACGCCGATCTCGTGGTGGAAGCCGCCACCGAGGAGGAGACGGTAAAGCGCAAGATTTTCGTGGCGCTCTGTCCCTATCTCAAGCCAGACGCCATCGTCTCCACCAACACATCGTCCATCTCCATCACGCGGCTTGCCGCAGCGACGGACCGGCCGGAGCATTTTATCGGCCTGCATTTCATGAATCCGGCGCCGGTGATGGAACTCGTGGAGATGATCCGCGGCATCGCCACCGACGACGTCACCTTCGCCCGCACCAGAGAATTCGTCGACGCCCTCGGTAAGACCGTCGCCGTTTCCGAGGACTTCCCCGCCTTCATGGTCAATCGCATCCTGCTGCCGATGATCAACGAAGCGGTCTACACCCTCTATGAGGGCGTAGGTTCGGTGGATGCCATCGACACCGCGATGCGGCTCGGCGCACATCATCCCATGGGACCATTGCAGCTTGCGGACTTTATCGGTCTCGATACCTGCCTCTCCATCATGCAGGTTCTTTACGAGGGTCTTGCCGATTCAAAATACCGGCCGTGTCCGCTGTTGGTCAAATATGTGGAGGCCGGTTGGCTCGGGCGGAAAACGCACCGGGGCTTCTACGACTATCGCGGCGACACGCCGATGCCGACCCGCTAACGACGTCAGGATTCGCGCGTTCGTGACGAACGGGCTCACGGGTCGTTGCGTGATGCGCGCCGCGCTGCATCTTTTTTGGCACAATTAGATCAGGGGACGCCTGCGCGGCTGGTTCAGGTCGAACTTTGCAAGCGCTGCCAGAGCTTGCAGGTCCGGGACCATGCACCAGCCATGCTCCCACTTGAACAGGCCGCGGGCGGACAGCCGCTTCAGCGTCTTGTTGGTGTGGACGAGCGATAATCCGATAGCATCGGCAAGATGCTCTTGCGTGAAGGGAAACCGCACGCGCCCATCGATGGCGAGCCCGACATTCCCCGGCGGCACGGACATAGAGATGCACGATGTAATAGGCCATGCACTCCTCGGCGTTCCTGCGGCCGATGCTGAGCAGGTTCTCGTCGAGAAGAATCTCCTGGCTGGCGGCAAGCCAGGTGATGTCGAAGGCCAAGCTCGGACAGTGCTTGTACAGTTCCCAGATCCGGCTGCGGGGAAACGTGCAAAGCGCGACCGAAGTCAGGGTTTCCACGGAATGGTCCATGTCGCCTTGCGTGGAAGATTGCAGGCCGATGAAGTCTCCCGGCAGCACGAAGCTCGTGACTTGCCTGCGGCCGTCGCTCAGAATTTTGTAACGGAAGGCCCAGCCTTCCAAGAGCGTGAAGAGATGCTCCGACTGGGTGCCTTCCCGGAGCACGGTCGATCCCGGCCCGGTGCGCAGCTCGCCCGTCTTCAATGTGGCGATAAAGTCGATCTCCTCGTCGGCAATCGGCCGAAAGACCTCGCTACTGCGCAGGGGACAGGCGCTGCACGGCACCTCGTAGCTGAAGGGGGTTAACGTCGACATGCGCCTTATCCCCCACGGGCACTGGGCCATGTGTCATAGTTTAATGACAGGCTGGTCCGTGCGACCCACACTCAGGCGTTTGACGAACCTATCGCACGGCCATTCCGTGGCCAAGAGGCTACCACGGCCCTTACCTCGAATAGTGTGGAGCTCTCGGCTACCCGCAACGGTTACACCCGCGGCGACAGTCGATCTTCGCCGCTGGAAGACCCGGCGCGACTGCGGCGCGCCGCCGAGGCGGGAGGCGCTGGTGTTTGGGAATGGCACGTCACCGCCGGTGAGATCCATGTCAACGCGCAACTGGCATCCCTGCTCGGGCTCGGCGCCTACGCCCTAAAGCTTCGGACAAGCCGATTCCTCGACGTTGTTCATGGTGAGGACACTGCCCTTCTCCGGATCGCGCTGCAGGAGGCAAGCAAAAGCGATCAGGACTGGTCGCAGGAGTTCCGCCTCCGGAGGGAGGATAATGGGGCCGTCGTTTGGATCTGCGTTCAAGGACGCGTGGTCGAGAGGGGGGACGAGGGGGAGGCCAGCGTGATGGCGGGGCTCGGCTTCGACGTCACCGGCAGGTCGCGATCGTTGGAGTATCACGAGCTGCTCAATCGCGAACTCTCCCATCGCATGAAGAACCTACTCTCCGTCGTGAGCAGCCTCGTGAGCATGACCGCCGAGCGGCGCCCAGAGGCACAGGATTTCGTCACGGCGTTTCAGGCCCGGTTGCGCGGATTGACTGCGGCGCATGAGTTGCTGTTTCGCGCCGATTGGCGTCACGTGGCCTTGCAAGAGCTTGTCGCGCAGACGCTCGCGGCGCTGGGCGTTGGCCATCGCATCGATATCAAGACGCAGGATGTTTGCCTCAACGCGCACGACACGCAAACCGTGGTGCTGGTGCTGCACGAACTCGCCACCAATGCAATGAAATACGGCGCGCTCTCCAACGCCGATGGCCACGTGCGCGTCGTCTTCGATCTTGTGGCGTCAGAAGAACCCAATTTGGGCACGAGCCTGCGCGTCGTATGGGAGGAGACTGGCGGACCCCTGGTCTCGGCGCCTTTGGCGAAAGGCTTCGGCATAACGCTGCTCGAGCGTCTGACGCGGAGACAGGAGGCCGCGGAGCCCGTGCTTCAGTGGCGTCCCGAGGGGCTGCGTTGCTCATTCACTCTGGCGGTTACGACAGGCCCCGAACGAGCCTGACGATTGTACCGCCGGGGCGTTAGGAGCTGCCAGACTTGGCCTTCGAAGGATCGCGTGTCACGGGACTGATCGGCCGCTTGTCGCCGCCCGGTCCGCCAGCGACATGATCTGCGACGAAAGCGCCGCGCTTCCCGATCGGTTTGGTTTCTCCTCGCGTCGTGTCTTGGGCGGTCTGCAGCTCGAGCTCCGCGTTGATCTCCGCGCCGAGCAGGACGATGTAGAAGGAGATGTACAGCCACAACAGCAGAATGATCACCGCGCCAAGCGAGCCGTAAGTGCGGTCGTAGTTGGCGATGTTCGTGACGTATAGCGAGAACCCGGCCGAGGCGAAGAGCCAGACGATGGTGGCGAACAGCGAGCCGGCGGTAACCCAGCGCCATTTGGCGCTGCGACGGCAAGGTCCGTAGCGATAGAGCAGCGCAAGCAGGAAGAGCACGACGATGGCAAGCAACGGCCAACGCGCAATGGCAACGACACGCTCGAAGGCTTGTGAGAAGCCCGCATAGGCAAACATGATGGGCACGTAGAAGACCGCCAGCAGTGCAGCGAGGGCCCCAGCGAGGGCGGCAATCGTGAAAGCGAAACCGCTGAGATAGTAGCGCAGCAGGTTGCGGTCCTCGGGTTCCTCGTAGGCTATGTTGAGCGCCGCGAACATGGCTTGGGTGAGGGCGTTGCCACTCCAAAGCGCGATGAGCACGCTTAAGGTCAGGCTCCATCCAAGCGTGCGGCTGGAGGTTGCAGCGACATGATGGATCTGTTGGATGACCATGTCATAGGCTTGGGTCGGCAGGACCGAGCCGAGAATCGAGAATTGCTGCTCGACGGTCTCCGGGTTGGTCGTCAGGCCATAGACGGAGATGATCGCCGCTAAGACTGGAAACAGCGCAAAAAGCGCATAGAAGGCGCAGCCGGCGGCCACGACCGAAAGATTGTCACGTCCGCTTTCAGTCCAAACTCTGTGGGCGACCTGCATCCAACCTTTCAGGGGAATATGAAAAGGCTGACGCGCGTCGCGGCCGTAGGGGTCTTGCTTGGGAGCCATGGATATTGCCAGTGAGATCAGTTGGACAATGCTTCATTCATTCTACCGTTCCCGCGCCTCTGCGGCCTGACCGGTATATACGAGACTTTCGGAACGAAAGTCCTTCGCGTCACGTTTCTAAGCCATGGCCAAGCGCGATACCAAAGCGGACGAGATCAGGACGGCAAACCAAAAGATTAGCCGCCCTGAAGAGGCGGATGCACCGAGTGCAGACCGAGCCGGGCGGCTCTTGCGGGCCGATATCCCAGCAGAGGTCGCCGGTGCCGTCATCAGCGGCGAAAAACATGACACCGGCGAGACGGAAGAGACGTTGCGTCGGGCAAGTGAAAAGAACGACAAACAGTCCTCAGACTTATAACACCCAACCTTCCCTTTCGTTGCGGACGTTACTTCCCTTTTAAGCTGTGTCATCAGCACCTGTTTTGTTTCTCATGGACGCTTCGATTGCGCGAGCCCGCACCTTCAATGCTGATCCTGGTGAATCCGGGAGCGTCCCGCGCCGAAGCGGCATTGCGCGAACTCGAGACCCTGCTCAGAGACCATCGAAATACGCGGGTCATCAAGACAAGCTCAGCCGACCACTTGGCTCAAGCGATCATGCAGCATGGTCCTTCGAGCGCCCGCATCGTGATCGGTGGAGGTGACGGCACAATTTCATGCGCGCTGCCCCAGCTTCTTGCGCTCGGAAAGCCCGTCGCCGTGTTGCCGCTCGGCACCGCGAATGACTTCGCGAAAACGATCGGCGTCGGAATCGATCTTGCGGAAGCTGCTCAGGTCGCAATCGAGGGTGTCGAACACCGCATCGACGTAGGGGTGATCAACGGACGGCCTTTTCTCAACGTCGCGAGCATCGGCCTTCCCGTCGACGTTGCGGAAGCGCAATCCTCCCAGCTGAAGCGGCGTTTGCGAATCTTCAGCTATGGCGCAAGCCTCAGGCAGGCGGTGCACGGCGCGCAGCCGTTTACCATCGACGTCCAGATCGATGATCGTCCTTCCCTAAGCGGCCTCGCCTATCAAGTGAGCGTAGGTAATGGCCGCTTCCACGGCGGGGGTCTCACTGTATCTGACCATGCCTCTATCGACGATGGGCTGCTTGATGTCTACATCGTGCGCCCCGGCCGGTACTGGCAGCTGTTCGCCGCGCTTGCCTATATGCGCTTTGGCCTGGGTCCGAAGCCGGAGGTGCTGGAGCGGCACACCGCATCGCGCGTCACGTTGCGCACGCGGAAGCCGCGCGCTGTGAATGTCGACGGCGAGATCTGCGCCGGGACTCCCGCCGAGTTCAGCCTCGAGCGCGAGGCGCTCACAGTTGTGGTGCCGCGCACACTGCCGCCAGGTCATCTGGGGCTTGCCTGTGTGGGCAGATCGGCCGCGAAGAACGCACTGACCTAATTGGGAACTTTGCATGCGGGGCCGGCGTTTGTACGCTTTCTAGGCCTTGAATTTGCTCGGGCGTTTTAAGCAAAAGGCACCACCAACCCTTCGATAGTATGGTCTTTCCTCCCCGGGCGGCGCGCGAGTGCCGGGCCGGCGGACGCCTGTAGGAGGTCTCCATGCCGCCAAGACGGCTCGGCTCAATTTTCATGTCAAGCGACGATAGCCGCCTCGCCATACTGCAAGGGCTATTAATCGCAGCAATCATCGTGGCGGCGTTGTATTTCGCGCGCGACGTGCTGATCCCTCTCGCGCTCGCCGTCCTCATTAGTTTCGTGCTGACGCCACCGCTTATTTTTCTGCGTAGCTTCAAGGTGCCGCGCGTGCTCGGTGTCGGCATTGTGGTCTCGTGCGCATTCGCGATTCTGCTTGGAATCGGCTGGCTGATATCCCAACAGCTTGGTCAGCTCGCGCAGGACTTGCCGGTCTATCAGGCCACCCTGACCGAGAAGGTTAGCTCGGTACGGAAGTCCGCCGTCGACTCGCCCGTTCTAAAGCGTGCAAGCGAGGCGCTGGAGCGGCTTGATCTCGAGCTTGCCAACCCTCGGCCCAACCCATCCGTCGGCGCCGAAGCGGTTACGCCCGATCAAGTCGAAGGCAAGGAGCCGCTTCAGGTCGAGATACGCGAGCCCGGGCCGCGGCCTCTTGAGCTTTATCAGCAGATTCTGGAGGTGCTGCTCCCGCCGCTCGCCATGATCGGCATTATTTTGCTTTTCGTTATCTTCATCCTGCTGCAGCGGGAGGATCTCCGCGATCGTCTTATCCGGCTTTTCGGCGCGTCCGACCTTCAGCGCGCGTCGGCCGCGACAACCGACGCGGAGCAACGGCTCAGCAAATATTTCCTCAGCCAAGTCCTCATCAACTCCGCCTATGGCGTGTTCATAACCTTGGGCCTGTGGATGATTGGCGTGCCGAGTCCGATCGTTTGGGGCGTGCTCGCCACGCTGATGCGTTTCGTCCCCTATGTCGGATCGTTCATAGCGGCCGCCCCCCCGTTGCTTCTCGCCGCCGTCGTGGAGCCGGGTTGGACGACGTTCCTGCTGGTCGGCATATTCTATCTCGTGTCCGAGATGGCGATGGGCCAGGTGGTCGAGCCTCTCGTTTATAGCCACGGCACCGGCCTTTCTCCCATCGCGGTGATCATCTCGACCATCTTCTGGACTTGGCTCTGGGGCCCGCTCGGGCTGCTGCTCGCCATGCCACTCACGGTCTGCCTCGTGGTGCTCGGGCGTCACATCGAGGCCCTCAATTTCTTCGAAGTGCTGCTCGGCGACCAGCCGGCCTTCACCCCGGAACAGAGCTTTTATCAGCGCGTTCTCATCGGCGATTCTTCCGAGGCGACCTATCAGGCGGAGATGTTCCTGAAAGACGGGCGCCCGCTCGTGAACTATCTCGATACGGTTGCGCTCAAGGGCTTGCAGCTTGCCGAAAGGGACGCAGAGCGCGGCGTCCTCGACAAGTCGAATTTGGAGCTCATCGATTCAACCGTGCAAGAGGTCATGGAAAACCTCGCGGAGTTCGAGCCGCGACGGTGGTTTCGCAGCAAGCCCGCCGAAGAGAGCGAAGAGAAGCCCGAAGGTGGGCTCGCCTCATTGACAAGCCTCGAGGAGGGCGACGACGAATCCCTGCCGATCCTTGAACGGGGCGAACTCGGGCCGGGATGGGCGGGCGAGGATTCCGTTCTCTGCATCGGCGGCCGCACAGCGCTTGATGAAGCCGCAGGCGCGGTGCTCGCCGGCCTTCTGCGCAAGCATGGGCTAAATGCCCGCTCCGTCGAGCGCGAGGCGATCTCCGCGGGACAAATTGAATCCCTGGAGACGTCGACAGCCAAGCTTGTTTGTCTGTCCTATCTCGGCGTTGGAAGCACGCCTGCTCATGTGCGCTATCTGGTGCGCCGCCTGCGGCGGATTCTTCCCGAGGGCTGCAAGATTCTGGTGGCGTATTGGCGCGACGACGACGCGGGCATGATCAAGTCTTTGGAGGCAACCGCGGAAGCCGATGCCTATGGAACCACCCTGAAGGACGCGGCCGAGTACGTGATGGAGGCCGCCAAGCGGCCGGAGGCCAACCTGGCCGACGTCGAACTCCTCCCTGAGACTGTAGTGCCGACTGACGCGGCCGCGACGGAGGCGGTCGGCACTTCGCCAGTCGTTGACGCTGCACTCTCCCTGATTGCGGGAGGTTCAAAAAATCCTCGCCCGGTCAAAGGCGGGCCACGAAAAAAGGGCGCGGTTGAAGCGCATTAAGGCCCTCCCGCCATACGGTCAAAGGGCCGGCGATAAAGCGCTCCGCCGGCGGAACGGGTGGCGGCCCCCCGCGTTTGTCCGACGCGATCCCCCCGCGAACCAATTAGAGGAGACCACCCATGAGAACGCTTTTGTCCGCCCTGGCGATTACCGTTTCCCTCGCCACCATGCCGGCCATCGCGGCGACCGATGATGCCAATACCCTGACCGCGATTCCGGGCGAGGCCTATACTGTCAGCAATATCTACAAGCAGGACGTCTATGATGAGAAAGAGAACAAGATCGGCGACGTCAATGATGTCCTCCTCGACAAGGATGGGCGTATCAGCGCCGTTATCATCGGCGTCGGCGGCTTCCTCGGCGTCGGCGAAAAGGATGTTGCAGTTCCGTTCAGTGCCCTGAAGATGGCGGAGAAGAATGGCGACCAATATCTCGTCATGAACACCACCAAGGAAGCTCTGGAGAGCGCCCCTGGCTACACGTTCGACCGCGACAACAACCGCTGGATGCCCGCCAAGAAGCAGGCCGGCTAGGTTTGATCCGAGTTCGGCGGTAAAATATTGCCGCTAGATAAGGCGATGGGGGGAGGCGACAATGCCCGATGGGCTTCCAGCCACCTCCCATCGCCATTTCCTTGAGTTTTTCCTCCCCGTCTTCCTTCTCCGTTACCGCCATCGCCCGCTGCCGCATCCGCGTTTTACGCCATATCTTAAAAACGATCCAGAGGGGGGCGCTCTTGCGCCGTAAATCATGACGTTTGATCAAGGACTTGCAGTGGGCATCGTCGCCGGGATGATGGTCCTGTTTGTGTGGGGCCGCTGGCGCTACGACCTTGTCGCGTCCTTGGCGCTGCTTGCCGCGGTCGGGGTCGGAATCGTCCCCGCCGATAAAGCCTTCACGGGATTCAGCGACGACATCGTGATTATCGTTGGCAGCGCGCTCGTCGTCAGCGCCGCGGTCGCACGCTCCGGCGTCATAGAGCGCGCGGTTAGAGCGCTCGGACCTTATCTCGTCACCGTTCAGCGCCAGCTTATCGCCCTTGTCGGGTCTGTCACCATCATGTCGGGCTTCGTGAAGAATATTGGCGCGCTGGCCATGCTGATGCCCATCGCGTTCCAGCTTTCGCGGCGCACGGGCACATCGGCTTCCTCCCTGCTAATGCCGATGTCCTTCGGGGCGCTGCTGGGGGGCATCGTGACGCTGGTCGGCACCTCTCCCAACATCATCGTGTCCCGCGTCCGCGAACAGATTCTCGGCGAGCCTTACGGGATGTTCGACTTCACACCGGTCGGCGCAGGAATCGCCATCGTGGGTTTCATCTTCCTGATTTTCGGGTGGAGACTGCTGCCCCAGGATCGCAAGGGGGCGGCAACGATGGAGGCGGCCTTCAACCTGGAAGCCTACACGACCGAAGTCCTCATTCCCGAAGGCTCTCCGGCGGTCGGCGGGACCATCAAGGCGCTCGAGGATCTCGGCGAGGGGGAGGTGGAAGTGATCACGCTCCTCCGGGGCCGGCAGCGCCGCTACGAGCCGGCCGGCAATGTCGTGATCAAGGCGGACGATATTCTCATCCTACAGGGCGAGCCGTCGGCGCTGGAGCGGATCGTCGTTTTGGAGAATTTGAAGCTCACGCGCGACGACAAGAAGACCCAGAATGGCGATACGCCCACAGACGAAATCGGCGTGATGGAAGCGGTGATCATGCCGGAGTCCGAGCTTGTCGGCGCGTCCGTTGGCCAGTTGCAATTGTTCGATCGCCATCGCGTCAATCTTTTGGCAGTGAGCCGCAAGGGTCGGCGCATCGCGCAACGCTTGCGCTCCGTAAAGCTCAAGACGGGCGACGTGATTGTGCTGCAAGGCAATCTGACCACGATGCCCGAAACTCTCGGTGAGTTGCGTTGCCTTCCTCTCGCGGAGCGGGATCTCCGCATCGGCCGGAAGGCAAGCCTTCTGCCTATCGGCATTCTCGCTTTAGCGATGGGGCTTGTCGCCTTTAATGTTGTCACGATCAGCGTCGCGTTTTTTGGGGCCGCCGTGCTCCTTCTGCTCGTCAAGTCCCTAACCCTGCGTGCCGCCTACGATGCCATCGCATGGCCGATCCTGATCATGCTCGGCGCGCTTATCCCGGTCAGTGACGCGCTGCGTACCACCGGCGCGACCGATCTCATCGCGTCGGGGTTGTCGATGATGGCGTCCGGAATGCCGTCGATACTCGCCTTGGCCTTGCTGCTTGTGGTCGCCATGGCCGTCACGCCATTCTTGAACAATGCCGCGACGGTTCTCGTCATGGCGCCAATCGCCGCGACCTTCGCCAAGCAGATTGGGCTCAATCCCGATTCCTTCCTCATGGCGGTGGCGATCGGGGCGGCCTGCGACTTCCTGACGCCGATCGGGCATCAGTGCAACACGCTGGTGATGGGACCGGGGGGATATCGCTTCGGCGACTATTGGCGGCTCGGCCTCCCGCTATCCTTGATTGTGGTTATGGTCGGGGTGCCGCTGATCGCCCTGGTTTGGCCCCTCTGAACCCGGTCGCGACCTGCCCCGGGAATGCCGCGTTCGCCCACTAGGTAAGTGCCACCTCCAGCCCGCAGGGTCAGCCATGCAAAAAATACCGGGGAAACGCCAGTTTACGGTGCCCGGGAGCCCGAGCGCACGCTCCCGCGTGATCCCGCCTTCGACAGCACGCTTGCCGTGGTGCGGGAGGGCTACCGCTTCATCGCCAATCGCTGCCGAGCGCTCCGAAGCGACATGTTCGAAACGCGTCTCCTGCTAGCGCGTGACCAGCATAAGGGGTGAGGAGGCCGCGCGGAATTTCTACGGCAGCGAGAACTTCACGCGCGTCGGCGCTATCCCCGCGACACAGGCGAAGTTGCTTCAGGATTATGGCAGCGTCCAAGGTCTCGATGGAGAGCATCACCGCCATCGCAAGCGCTTGGTCACGGACATGCTCGGTCCGCAGGAGGTCGCGCGGCTGACGGCGCTTACATCCGAGGCTTGGCGCGACAAGCTGCCGGGCTGGGAAGCGCGGAAGCAGATCGTCCTTTTCGACGAGTTGCAGGAAATTCTCTGCCGCGGCGGTTGCGCTTGGGCCGGCATCACGCTCAGCGAAAGCGACGTGAAGAAGCGAACTGCTCGAACTCGGGGCGATGATCGAGGCGAGCGGGTCGATCGGTCCTCGCAATTGGCGCGCGCAATGGCTGCGCGGGCGATGCGAACGCTGGGCACGAGATATCATCGAGGACGTTCGCTCCGGAAAGCTTCGCTACGATCCGACCGCCCCGGTTCGGGTCATTGCCGAGCATCGCGAACCCGACGGCAGTTTTCTAACCACGGACGCCGCCGTCGTGGAGCTGATCAACGTATTGCGGCCCACGGTGGCCGTCGCGCGTTTTATCGTCTTCATCGCACTCGCGCTGCATGAGTATCCGGTCCTGTGCGGCGCGGCTCGCGCAAGGTGAGACAGCGTACGCGCGCGCTTTCGCGCAGGAGGTCCGCCGCCTTTATCCCTTCTTCCCGTTTATCGCCGGCCGCGTCAGGACAGACTTCGATTGGAGAGACCATCGCTTTGACAAGGGAGATTGGGTGCTGCTCGATCTTTACGGCACCAATCATGATGAACGAATTTTTCCCGCTCCGGAGGAATTTCAGCCGGAGCGATTTCTGCAAGGCGAGCCGGGTCGCTTCGCGTTTATCCCGAAAGGTGGTGGCGAGGCGGCGACAAGTCACCGCTCCCCCTGTGAGGATACGACCCTCGCGCTCATGACGATGGCGCTGCACATGCTGACCAAGGAACTACGCTACGTTGTTCCGCCGCAGGACTTGGCAATCGACCTTTCCCGGATCCCGACTCTTCCCCAGAGCCGATTCGTCATGGGGGATGTGCGACGGGCGTCTGCTAGGCAGGGCTTCCCGGCTCAGGTGGCGGTTGCGGCCACGGAAACGCGCAAGGACAGCACGGCCCTGACGCGCCGATCGCTGAGCTCAGCCTCGAACGTCTTGCCGCTCTTGCCGCGAAACGAGAATCTGATCCGCGAGCCTTTGCTTTCGATGTGCTCGGTAAGAAGCGTGGTCAACCCGTAGGACTGGTTCTGGCGCGTGTACTCGTCGTTGCCGACGCGCATGAGCGTTCGGTCGAGCACGCGAAGCGGATCGTCGGCGCCGTCAGTCAGTAACGCTTCAGGCTTCCAGCTCCTCGGCAGGCATGACGTCATAGCCGTATTCCGCGGCGGAGGCCGTCAGCCAGGACCAGAAGCTTTCGGCGTAGCTTGTCGGTATCGCCAGTCCGTAGGTTGGCTTCGCATCGATCTGCCAGAGTTGGCAATCGATCAAGGCGACGGGTGTCGTCGCGGCGCTCCCCGGCAGGAACACGCTTGGGTGAAGATCGAGCGCACAGCCCTTGGCGAGCGTGTCGCGGGCGCGCGGTCCGGACATCTCCAACACAGCCTTCCCGTCCGATTGATCGACGATGGACGCGAGTCCAGCGAGCGCCGTTCGCAAGCTCTCGAGTAGCGCATGGCCACTGCGGCCTTCGGCGACGGCGAGCCATTGGCCAGGGGCCGTCCCGATGAGGGCGAGACCGTTCTCGCTCACGCCGGCCGCTTCCAAGGGGAGTTGAAGGCCCGTTAAGGAGAGTACGGCGGCAGCGATGGCGTCGGCTTGGCCCGCGTTGCCCGATATGACGCGCAGCGCGAGATCGCGCCGTTCCTTCAAGGATATTGGGCACGGACCATCGGCAAGACGGCCATGGCGGCCGGGCTGCATCAGGTCGCCGAAGGGGTGCCGCACGGAGAGTCGGAAATCAGACACGGGCGCGCTTCCCTTCAGGATCCACGAAGACCGGCGAACACACCACGCATTCCACATCCTTGCCGCGGAGGAGATCGACGGCGCGGATGCGCTCGCCGAGGCGCTCTTTCCCGTTCTTGAGGAAGCCGATGCCGATGTCGTGGCCGAGTTCCGGGGACCACGCCACCGAGGTCAAATGACCGGAATCGTTCACCGCAGTTGTATCCGCGCCAACCGGAAGAAAATGAGAGCCTGCCGTCAGCGTCTGCGCCGGGTCGACGGGCTTGATGCCAATTAGCATGGGCCGGGATGGATCGGTGAGGGCAGGGCGCGCGGCCAGGACCCGGCCGATGAACTCCTTGTCTGCCATCATGCCGGCAAGGCCTAGATCGGCCGCCGTGGTCTGCCCGTTCAGCTCCGGGCCGCCCGCGTGACCCTTCTCGATGCGCAGCACATTGAGCGCCTCGGCGCCGTAGGGCGTGATATCGAACTCGGCGCCGGCGTTCATAATTGCGCGCACGACCGCATCGCCGTAACGGGCCGGAACCGCAAGCTCATAGGCCAGTTCGCCGGAGAAGGACACGCGGAACAGCCGCGCCGGCACGCCGCCGCAAATCGCGAGGTCGCCTGCCCCCATGAAAGGGAACGCCTCGTGCGAAATATCGAAAGGCGCATCGACAAGTTTACCGAGAACCTTGCGCACGTTGGGGCCGGCGACCGCATATTGCGCCCAATGGTCGGAGACCGTGACCAGGCGAACGTCAAGCTCGGGCCATAGCACCTGCCGGCAGAACTCCAGATGCTGCATGACCTTGCCGGCATTGGCGGTCGTCGTGGTCATGATGAAATGATTTTCGCCAAGACGGGCCGTCGTGCCGTCGTCCATAGCGAAACCATCCTCACGCAACATCACGCCGTAGCGGGCCCGCCCGACCTTCAGCGCGGAGAACTTGTTGATATAGACGCCGTCGAGAAATGCGCCGGCGTCGTTGCCCTGAATGTCGATCTTGCCGAGCGTGGAGACGTCACACAGTCCGACGCTGCGCCGCACCGCCGCCGCTTCCCGGTTGACGCTCTCCTGCCAGGTCGCTTCGTCAGGCCGCTGATACCACTGCGCCCGGAGCCAAAACCCGGCCTCCGCGAACACCGCGCCGTTTTCCTCGGCCCAGCGATGCGATGGCGCCAGCCGCCTTGGACGAAACTCAGGGCCGCGATGATGGCCGGCAAGGGCGCCCCACGTGATCGGCGAGTAAGGCGGCCGAAATCCCGTGGTGCCGATCTCCGGGATCGGCTTGCCAGTCATCTCAGAGAGCACGCCGAGCGCAACCACATTGGCCGTCTTGCCCTGGTCGGTGCCCATGCCGAGCGTTGTGTAGCGCTTGACGTGCTCGGACGCGCCATAGCCTTCCCGCTTCGCGAGCGCCATGTCCTTGATCGTCACGTCGTTCTGCACATCGACGAAGGTGGCTTTGCTGACGCCCGGGACGCGCCAAAGCGGCGTCGCCGCTGGAATGGGGTCGCCCGCGACGTTTGGCACTTTGGAGTCAGCCGTGAAGCCCGCGTCGCGGGCAGCGTCCGCGCCGAGGCGTGCGCCATCGGCAAGGGCGTCGGCGAGGCAGAGGTGGCCGGCAGCCGCGCCGCCAACGCTGATGCCGCGAGGGCAGGATCCCGGCACGAAGGCAGCAATGGTCTCGTCCCATATAGGCTTGCCGCCCAAATGGCAGGTGAGATGCAGCGTCGGATTCCAGCCATTGGAAACGGCAAGGAGATCGCATTCGATCTGGGTCTGCCTGCCTTCGGCGTCGCGCACGGTCACGCCCCGCAAGCGATGGCCGCCTCTGGTCCCTTCCACCACGCTGCTGGTGAAAGTCCGCCATGACTGACTGCGCTCCGTGGCCCTCCGGTCGGGTTGGGCGCTGACGACGGCCTCGACGACAACGCCGCCGGCCACAAGATCGCGTGCAGTGGTCCAGCCGTCGTCACCGCTCGCGAACACGACCGCGCGCGTCCCAGGCGCGACACCGAAGCGGTTCAAATAGGTTCTGACCGCGGAGCCAAGCATGACGCCAGGACAATCGTTGCCGGCAAACGCAATGCCGCGCTCAATGGCCCCGGAGGCAAGCACCGCCCGCTTGGCGACAATGCGCCAGGAGCGTGCGCGCGGTTCATGCTCGGGCGGCACTGGAACGTGGTCGTTGACCTGTTCCAGCGCGCCGTAGGTGCCGCCATCATAGACGCCGAACACGGTGGTGCGCGGCATGATGCGCACATTGTCGAGGCGTTTAAGCTCGTCCACGACGGACGCACACCAATCGAGCGCGGGCTTGTCATCGATGCTGACTTTTTCCGACAGCAGCCGCCCGCCGAGCGCAAAGTCCTGCTCGGCAAGCAGCACCCGGGCGCCGGCTCGGCCCGCGGTGAGTGCGGCCATCAGACCAGTCGGACCGGAGCCGATCACGAGCAGGTCGCAATGCGCGAACGCTTTTTCGTAATGATCCGGGTCCGGCTCGCGCGCGGGACGTCCGAGACCGGCGCTTCTGCGGATAAGGGGCTCGTAAATCAGCTTCCAGAACGTTCGCGGCCACATGAAGGTCTTGTAGTAGAAGCCGGCACTCAGAAATGGGCTGAACAGGCCGTTGATCGAGAGCAGATCGAACTTGAGCGACGGCCAGCGGTTCTGACTCGCGGCTTCGAGACCGTCATAGAGTTCGACCATCGTGGCCTTGATGTTCGGCTCCCGCCGCGCGCCCGATCGCATTTCAATCAGTGCGTTCGGCTCCTCAGCGCCGGCCGTCATGATCCCCCGAGGGCGATGGTATTTGAACGAGCGGCCGACGAGATGCACGCCGTTGGCGAGCAGCGCCGAGGCCAGCGTGTCGCCCGGCCGGCCCGTATATTGCTTGCCGTCAAAGGTGAAGTTCAGCGTAAGTGTTCGATCGACCACGCCCGCCGGCTCGGTGCGGAACGGCTCGCGGGTTGCGCGGGGGCTCATGTCGCGCCCCCGCGCTCGCAAGGCCTTGCGAGCTCAACGCTCGCAATCTCGTGGTTGCGCGTGTCGCGCACGACTCTGACCCAGGAGCGGCACCCGCCAGCGTGATACCAAAGCTCGGCGAGAGCCCCAGCCGGGTTCTGCCGCATATAGACATAGTCGAAGAAGGCTGTATCGGCGCCCGGCGCGGAGGGGTTCGGTCTCTTCAGGTCGGCGCCGAGATAGGTAAATTCCTGGGCGTCGCGCTCACCGCAATAGGGGCATTTGATGCGCATGGGCGGACGTCAGTGCAGGTTCGGCTGCGGCCCGACACCCTTCTCGTCGAGAAGGGCGCCGGAGGCATAGCGGTCGAGGCGGTAAGGCTGGATCAACTCGTTGGGCTCGTCGCGAGCAATAAGATGGGCGAAGCTTTCGCCTGAGGCCGGCGTGGCCTTGAAGCCGCCATAGCACCAGCCGGCATTGAGATAGAGCCCGGCGACATGCGTTTTGTCGATGATGGGCGAACCGTCCATGGACATATCGAGTAGACCTGCCCAGTTGCGCAGGATACGGAGGCGGCCAAGACTGGGGAAGAGCGCAAGGCCGCCCTCGGCGACATCCTCGATCACCGGGAGGTTGCCGCGCTGGGCGTAGGAATTGTAGCCGTCGAGGTCGCCGCCGAAGACGAGGCCGCCTTTGTCGGACTGGCTGACATAGAAATGCCCGGCGCCGAAGGTGACGACGTGATCGATCAGCGGCTTGATGCCCTCGGTGACGAAGGCCTGGATCACATGCGCCTCGATGGGAAGGCGCAAGCCCGCCATCTCCCCGACCCGTGACGTGCTGCCTGCCACCGCCAGCGCGACTTTTGGCACAGCAATGAACCCGCGACTGGTCTCGACGCCTCGAACCTGGCCATTTTCGATGCGGAAGCCCGTCACCTCGCAATGCTCGATGATGTCCACGCCGCGCATATCGGCACCGCGCGCATAGCCCCATGCGACGGCGTCATGGCGTACGGTGCCGGCGCGCGGCTGCATTAGAGCGCCGCGGATCGGAAAGCGGGCATTGTCGAAATCGGCATAGGGCAGGAATTCGCGCACTTGCTCGCGGTCGAGGAGCTCGGCATCGACGCCGGAGAGGCGCATGGCATTGCCCCGGCGCACATAGGCATTCCGCTGCCCGTCGGAATGGATGATGTTGAGGATGCCGCGCTGACTGACCATGGTGTTGAAGTTGAGGTCCTGCGCGAGGCCCTCCCAGAGCTTCATGGAGCGCTCGTAAAAGGCGATGTTCTGCGGTAGCAGATAGTTCGAGCGCACGATCGTCGTGTTGCGTCCGACATTGCCGGAGCCGAGATAGCTCTTCTCCAGCACGCCGACATTGGTGATGCCAAAATTCTTGGCGAGGTAGTAGGCAGTGGCGAGGCCATGGCCGCCGCCGCCGACGATGACCACGTCATAACTCGGCTTCGGCTCGGCCTTGCGCCACGCGGGCGTCCAGCCCCGGTTGCCCGAGAGGCCCTCTTTCAGAACGGCGAAGCCTGAATAGTGCATGCGCCATCTTGGGCCGTCTTTATAGCGTTAGTTGACTTTTAGCGACGTCTGCTTGACCATTCACGACATAATGGAAAATCCCGACGGCTTGCCCCCCGAAAACGGCTTCCCAGCGCAGCAGCGCCCGCAGGTCGTCGGATTTCTGCTCGTGCCGGGCTTCGCGCTGATGTCCTATGCTGCGGCGGTCGAGCCGTTGCGTGCTGCCAATCTCATCTCCGGCAAGACCCTGTATCGCTGGTGGCATTCCGCGCCCGGCGGCGAGCCCGTAATTGCCTCCAATGGCGTTGCGATCCTCCCCGATGTCGGGATCGGCGCGGCGCGCGAGGTGGACACACTTTTCGTTTGTGCCGGCGGCAATCCGGCGGTCTTCGACGACCGCAATGTCTTTGCGTGGCTGCGGCGGCTCGCGCGGCGGGGAGTTACGCTCGGCGGCATTTCTGGCGGCCCCTACATCCTCGCCAAAGCGGGGCTTCTCGATGACCGTCGGATGACGCTGCATTGGGAGCATCAGCCCGCGTTCAGCGAGGCCTTTCCGGATATCGCGGTTTCGCCGTCGCTGTTCGAAATCGACGGCAACAGGATCACGTGCTCTGGCGGCATCTCCGCACTGGACATGATGGTCGCTCTCATCGAGCGCGATCACGGGCGTCAACTCGCGGCGTCAGTCGGCGACTGGTTCCTCCACACGCATATTCGCGAGGGCATGGGACCGCAGCGCATGGATTTGCGCTTTCGTCTCGGTGTCGCCGACAAAAAGCTGCTGCGCGTGCTGCACGGCATGGAGGACAATATCGAGGTTCCACGTAGTCGCGCCGATCTGGCGGCACTTGCCGGCGTGTCTGTCAGGCAGCTCGAACGCCTGTTTCGCCGCCATCTTGGCCGCGGGGTGCATCATCAATACCGGTCGTTGCGACTGGAGCGCGCCCGGCAGCTGCTGCGGGAAACCGCGCTGCCGGTGCTGGACGTTGCGATCGCAACCGGGTTTGGCTCATCGAGCCAGTTCGCGCGGGCCTATCGCCGCGCCTTCGACGAGCCGCCAAGCCAAACGCGGTGCAGCGTTTAGCGAAACTCAGCAATCCAGCGTGGTCTGCCGCTCCCACTCCGTGAGATGGCGGCCGAATTCGTTCCAGTCGGCATGCTTCAGCTTCAAGTAGGCGGAGATGAACGGCTCGCCCAAGCCTTTGCGCAGGACGTCGTCGGACTCAAGCGCGCGGAGTGCGTCGAGAAGATTGAGCGGGAGGCGCTTGGCATCCTTGACCGTGTGGCCCTCGGTATACATGTCGATGTCGAGCCGCTTGCCCGGATCGCGCTTCTTCTCGATGCCGTCGAGCCCGGCGATTAGCACGGCGGCCTGCATGGCGTAGGGGTTGGCCGCGCCGTCCGCGAGGCGGAACTCGAAGCGTCCGACATCGGGAATTCGGATCATGTGCGTGCGATTGTTGCCGGTATAGGTGATCGTGTTCGGCGACCAAGTCGCGCCCGACGTGGTGCGCGGCGCATTGATGCGCTTGTAGGAATTGACGGTCGGGTTTGTGATGGCCGTCAGTCCTTGCGCGGAATGCATGAGGCCCGCGATGAATTGGTAGCCGAGCTGCGAGAGGCCGAGCTCGTCCTTCTTATCCTCGAAGACGTTTTCGCCGCCTTTCCACAGGGATACATGCATGTGGCAGCCATTGCCCGTGAGGTTCGCGAAGGGCTTCGGCATGAAGGTTGCGCGCAAGCCATGCTTCTCGGCGATGGACTTGACCATGTATTTGAAGAAGGCGTGCTTGTCGGCCGTGCGCAGCGCGTTGTCGTATTTCCAGTTCATCTCGAACTGGCCGTTGGCGTCCTCGTGGTCGTTCTGGTACGGGCACCAGCCGAGCTCGAGCATCGCATCGCAGATCTCTGTGATGACGTCGTAGCGGCGCATCAGAGCCTGCTGGTCGTAGCAAGGCTTGGCCTGGCAGTCGCTCGCGTCGGAGATGTCGACGCCGTCGGGGCTGATGAGGAAGAATTCGCATTCGACGCCGGTCTTGGGCTCGATGCCCATTGCCTCTGCCTTCTCCATCGTGCGCTTCAGCACATTGCGCGGCGCCTGCTCGACAAGCTTGCCGTTCATATATGGGTCGGCGGCGAGCCAGCCGACCTCCTTGCGCCAGGGGAGTTGGATCAGGCTGTCCGGATCGGGGATCGCGAGCACATCCGGATCGGCGGGCGTCATGTCGAGCCAACTCGCGAAACCCGCGAAGCCGGCTCCGTTCTTGGCCATTTCGCCGATGGCTGCGGCGGGAACAAGCTTCGCCCGCATCGTGCCGAATAGGTCCATGTAGCTGATCAGGAAATATTTGATCCCGCGTTCTTTTGCGATCCGCGTCAGGTCCGTCATGTTTTACTCCCTCACGTCAGAGCGACGCATCCTTGCCCGGTATCCAATTGGTTCCCGCGAGCGGCACCTTAGCCATGGCCGCGGCCTCGACCGTGAGGGCGACTAGATCCTCGGGCTCCAAATTCAGTACGTGGCTCTTGCCGCAGGCGCGCGCGATGGTCTGCGCCTCCAGAGTGAGCACGGAGAGATAGTTGGCGAGCCGACGCCCGCCTTCGGCAGGATCGAAGCGCTTCATCAGCTCGGGATCCTGCGTGGTGATCCCAGCGGGGTCCCGGCCCTCGTGCCAGTCGTCGTAGCAGCCGGCGCGCGTGCCGATCTTGGCGTATTCCTCTTCGAGATGGGGCGCATTATCGCCGAGCGCGATCAGGGCCGACGTTCCGATGGAGACCGCGTCGGCGCCTAGCGCAAGCGCCTTCGCTACGTCCGCGCCGTTGCGAATGCCGCCGGAAACGATGAGCTGCACCTTGCGATGCATGTCGAGGTCCTGGAGCGCCTGCACGGCGGGATGGATCGCGGCAAGGATCGGAATTCCGACATGCTCGATGAAGACCTCTTGCGTCGCGGCAGTGCCGCCCTGCATCCCGTCGAGCACGACGACGTCTGCGCCGGCTTTCACGGCGAGCGCGGTATCGTAATAGGGGCGCGCCGCACCGATCTTGATGTAGATCGGTTTTTCCCAGTCCGTAATCTCGCGCAGCTCCTCGATCTTGATCTCGAGATCGTCGGGGCCGGTCCAATCGGGGTGGCGGCAGGCGGAGCGCTGGTCGATACCCTCGGGCAGGGTTCGCATCTTTGCCACGCGCGGCGAAATCTTCTGTCCGAGCAACATGCCGCCGCCGCCGGGCTTGGCGCCTTGGCCGATAACGATCTCGATGGCATCGGCCTTGCGCAAATGATCGGGATTCATGCCGTAGCGGGACGGCAGCATCTGGTAGACGAGGGTCTTGGAGCTCAGGCGCTCTTCGTCCGTCATGCCGCCGTCGCCGGTCGTGGTCGAGGTGCCAAGGGCGGAGGCGCCGCGTCCGAGCGCTTCCTTGGCGGGGCCCGACAGCGAGCCGAAACTCATGCCGGCGATGGTGATCGGAATTCTGAGATGGATCGGCTTCTTGGCGAAACGGGTGCCGAGCATCACGTCGGTCGCGCAGCGCTCGCGATAGCCTTCGAGCGGATAGCGGCTCATGGATGCGCCAAGGAAAAGCAAATCGTCGAAATGCGGGACTTTGCGCTTGGCGCCAAACCCGCGAATATCGTAGATGCCGGTTGCGGCGGCGCGATGGATTTCGGCGATGGCATAGTCGTCAAACGTCGCGGATGGCCGCGGCGGCGTATGCACCCAACGGCCCTCAGTGCTCATCAATAGGCCTCCAGATTGTCCATGTGGAAGTGGTAGAGCTTCCGTGCGGAACCGTAGCGCTTGAACTCATTTACGTCGATGTCCGCCACGCCGGCCTCTTCCAGCAACTTCCCGAGCGTCGCCTTGTGCTCATCGCTGAGCGGCTTCTCGATGCAATCGGCACCGAGGCTCTTCACATCGCCGCGCACGAAAATACACGCCTCGTAGATGGAATCGCCGAGAGCTTCCCCTGCGTCGCCGAGGACGACGATATTGCCGGCCTGCGCCATGAAGGCCGACATATGACCCACCGAACCCTTGACGACGATGTCGATGCCACGGGCGGAGATACCGCAGCGCGCCGAGGCATTGCCGTCGATGACAAGAAGGCCGCCGCAAGCAGTTGCGCCCGCTGAAGACGAGGCATCGCCTTTGACGTGGATCCGGCCCGACATCATGTTCTCGCCGACGCCGACACCCGCGCTGCCATTGACCGTCACGTTGGCGCGCTTGTTCATGCCGGCGCAGTAATAGCCGACATTGCCGTCGATCTCGATGGCGACAGGCGCGTCGACGCCCGCGGCGATGGCGTGCTGGCCTTTCGGGTTGATCACGTGAAAGCTCGTGTCGTTGGTGCCTTCGGCGAGATCGTGGAGCATCTGATTGAAGTCGCGGAGCGGGGTAACTTCGAGATCGATGTTCGGCATCAATGCCGCTCCCAGAAATAGACGGTCGCCGGCTCGGCCTCCCAGACGCGAGCCTTGTCAATGCCGGGCAGACCCGCAAGCGCCCGATATTCGGTGCCGAAGGCGACATAGTCGTCCGTTTCCGCGAGCACCGCATGCTTGCAGGCGATCGGGTCGCGCAGCACGCCAAAGCCATCCTCGGTCCCGACGACAAAAGTATAGAAGCCGTCGAGGTCCTTGAGGGAGTGTTTCAATGCATCGCTGAGGCTGTCGCCCTCGCGCATGCGCCAAGTCAAGTAGCCGGCCGCGACTTCGGTGTCGTTCTCGGTCTCGAATTTCAGACCTTGGCGGACAAGCTTGCGGCGAAGGGCGTTGTGATTGGAGAGCGACCCGTTGTGCACGAGGCATTGATCGCGGCCGGTGGAAAAAGGATGGGCGCCCTCGGTGGTCACCGCCGACTCCGTCGCCATGCGCGTGTGTCCGATGCCGTGGGTTCCCGACATTGTTTCGAGGTGGAAGCGAGCCGCCACCGCGTCGGGACGGCCGACCTCCTTGTAGAGCTCCATGCGGATGCCCGAACCCACCACCTTGGCGCCATCGCCGATCTTCTCGATCGCATCGCGCGCAGCCTGCTCCGAGGCCTCGGGAACGATAAGCACGCCGTGGGTGTCGTGGGTCTCGGCGGTGACAGGCTTGCCGATGGCGTTCGACAGCCGCTTGGCCAGGCCTTCGAAGTTATAGCCGGTCTTGGCCGACCGGACGGTGAGCTTGACGTGAGCCTGGTCGCCCGAGCCGTACACAGCAAAGCCGGCGCTGTCAGGCCCGCGATCGCACATGGTCCCGATCATGGTCGACAGCATGCTCCCGAGCTCAGGCTCCAGCGCCTTATTTTTTAGGAAAAGTCCAACAATCCCGCACATTTTGTACCGCCCTCTAACGAAACCCTACGATGACCAAAATATGGCCTCACGGCTCCTCACTTGTCAACTGTGAGGAATAATAATTTCCTAGTGAGAAAGTCGAGGAAGCCCCTAGCCGCGGGGATAAATGATGATGGAGAGATAGGTCATGGGGAGCTTGATCAGATCCTCAGGGCCGTGCAAGGCGGCGGCATCGAAGAACAACGCATCGCCGGCGGCGAGCGGATAGGCCTTGTCGGCGTGGCGGTACAGCACCTTGCCCGTGAGCATATAGATGAATTCGACCCCTGCGTGCTGAAACATCGTGTAGGGCTGGGCCTCTTCGGTCAGTGTGATGAGGTAAGGCTCGACGACGACCTCACCGGAAATGGAATGGCCAAGCAGCTGATATTGATGGCCGGCCTTGGTGCCGCGACGCTCGATCGTCACACCTTGGCCGCCGCGCACATAGGAGCAATCGCGTTGCTCTTCGTAGCTGGCGAAGAAGGTCGTGATAGGAACGTTGAGCGCCCGCGCGAGACCCTCAAGGCTGTCGATCGAAGCCGATACGGTGCCGTTTTCGATCTTGGAGAGCATTCCAGCCGAGAGCCCGGCCTCCTCGGCAAGCTCCGCGCCGGTCAGGTCCATTTTGCGGCGCAACGTCCGCACCTGGGTGCCGATGGCCGTGGCGATGGATAGGGTGCGTGCGGGTTGCGGTGCGAGAGATCCGGTCTTGAGGAGCTCCCTGGCGTGGGAACGCTTAGGCTGTTTCGTCTTGCGGTTTCGGGTCAATTTGGATTTTCGCGCAACGCCCTGCGTGGCCATGGATCACCTGCTTTGTAGCTGCCGAGAGCTGTATGATGGGCTTCGACACTTCGCCATTTTTGACATAGCGCAATCAACGGATGATTTCACTACAGGAAAGTGAGGCCTTCACGATCCGTCAGCCAAGTCGGGAGGACGAAGCCTCGTGGCGCAAGCTATGGGCCCAATATGTCACCTTCTACGAGGCCGAGGTCGGCGAGGAGGTAAGGGGCGGCGCGTGGCAGCGAATCCTCGATGAGGATGCCGGCATGTTCGGACGCATCGCCGAATGCGACGGAGAAATGGTCGGCTTCAGCGTTTGCATCCTCCACGCGGGTTCGTGGACGCTCGACCCGATTTGCTATTTGTAGGATCTCTTTGTCGATCCCGTCATGCGGGGCCGGGGCGTGGGTAAGGCGCTGATCGAGGACCTCATGATACTCGGCCGGGAACGAGGCTGGTCACGGCTCTACTGGCATACAAGGGCATCGAATGCGGTGGCGCGGAAGCTCTACGACACTTTCGCCGAGGCGGGCGATTTCGTGCGCTCTCGCCTTTTTCTGCGCTGAGGCCGGGCTTTGAGAAAGACAGGGCGCCAGCTTATGAAACCGGCGCCCCTCTTTTGATCGTCGCCTGTTCGTCTTTTAATAGTCGGTCTGCTCGTCGAGCGCCTTTTCCAAGGCCTCCTTGCTACCATAACGCTTCACGTCATCGGCGTATTCCTGGTTCTCCTCGCGAATCTGGACGACATGCCAGACGAGCCAGGCCAGGACTGCGACCGCGACCATGATCACTTCAGTACCAAGCCAGGGATAGACAGCTCCCATGTTGGCCAGGTCTACTGCCCAGGTACTACCCATTTCAGTTCTCCTTGATGTCTATGAAAGCGATCACGCCATTGCCTTCTCGATGCGGATGACTTCATCGCGCGCGTTCTGCTCGTCCGTTAGGGTTCGGAAGTCGAGACCCATGAGCTCGACTGCTCGCGGCACGCGGAGCATATCAAAGCTGTCGAGAATCTTGGCCATCACCCAGCCCGGCACAAAGCCGAGCACGAAGAACATGATGACCGCGCCGATCGTATTGCCGAGCGGATTGACTGTGGCATAGCCCTCGTAAGGCGATGACGGATAGCCCCAGAGCAGGAACCCGGCGAGGATCAGGCCAATGACGCCGCAATAGCCGTGGACTGCCACGGCGCCGACGGCATCGTCGATTTTAAACGTTCGCTCCACCCAGTAGTGCAGTTTATAGGCAATGAAGATACCGATGCCGCCGATGAAGAAGGCCTGAATCGGATGGTAGAGATCGTTGCCGGCCGACGCAGTGATGATGCCGGCAAGGCCGCCTGAGTAGGTCCAGAACGGATCGCCCTTCGAGATGATGTAGGCCACCATCAGGCCCCCGGACAGCGACATCAGGAAATTGAAGGTGATGGCGCTGAGCGTGGTCGGCGTGAGGTAGATGGTTGTCGCGGTCCAAGTGGTCCCGGTAATCTGGCCTGCAAGTGTTTCAGGCGAGATGATCGGCACGTTGCAGGCCGCGTAGAAGCCCCAGAAGCCGGTGTAGATCAAGAAGAGTCCGATCGTCACCAGCCAGGGGTTTTGCGGCACGAACACACGTGGTGTTCCATCCGCTGCGAAGCGGCCAAGGCGTGGACCAAGCACGATGAGGACGCCAAGCGCGGTGCCCCCGCCGATGGCATGGATCACGCCAGAGGCGTAAGCATCGTGATAGCCGAGCAGCTTCACCATCCAGCCGTCGAAATGCCAGCCCCAGGCCGCGTCGATAATCCAGGTCACCGACCCGATCATCACCGCAATGACCCAGAAGGCGCCCGACTTCACACGCTCGATGAGCGAGCCAGACACGATCGAGGCCACCGTCCACGAGAAGAGGAGGAAGGCCGCCCAGAACACGCCGGTGATATGATCGCTGAGATTGGTGCCCATCTTTTCGGCCCAGGGCAAATATTGGTTCGCCCCGGTGACGCCGTCGAGAATGAGACCTTTGCCCTCGTAGATGAACGGACCATTCGGGAACGCCCAATAGATCCACCAGCCGAAAAAGAAGAACGTGATCGTGACCAAGGGGATCACCATCGTATTCTTCATCAGCGTATGCAGATGGTTGCGTCGGCGGCTAACGCCGACCTCATACATGCAGAACCCAACATGGATCAGAAACATGATCACGACGGTCACCCAGTAATAGAACTCGGTGAATATCGTTGTCAGAGCAGTTACATTGTCGCCCATCGATTTACCCCCTGTTGCCAACGTCCGCGCACGCGGTAGTAAGACCTCGTAACGCGGCCCCAATGGCCGATGCAGCTACGTCGTTGCCTTCCTCGTTCGATCACGCGAGCTTCCGCCCGCGTCGCCTTCACCCAGCATGCTTCGTCGAGGCTTCCCCTTCCCCGTCGTCGTCAGCGATGCTAGGCGGAGCCCCAAATGCCGTCAACGGACATGAAATTGCTTTACTGTCGGTAAAATCATGAGGTGCAGACAGTGAGCGCTGGAAATGAACGCGCCGACGCCCTGCGTGCCCATTTTTTGGGCTGGCAATGCCGAATCCGGCAGGTCGCCATGCGCCAGGACGGCGGACGCCCGTCGCCTGGGATGCGCCCGCGCGTGCTCGATCTGAACGGTCGCGAGCTGGCGGCGGCGATGACGGTGCTGCTTGTCCCCGAGGAACCGGCCGAAAGCACCGCCTTTTTCCGTTTCCAAGCGCTGAAGTCGGCGGATCCGCGCGACGTCTATGAGCGCGCGCTCGCTTATCTCCAGGCCGACTATTTTCAAAGGCCTGAAACATTCAGCGATATGCCGGCCGCTGTGCTGCTCGAGGGATCGGCGCTTGCCGCGCGGTTGCTCGAGGACGGCGCGTGCCACTTGGAATTCGATCAGTTCCGTCAGACCTATCGTCTGCCGTGCGCGGTGCATGAGTTGGCGGCGGACGAGACCGCGCGCGACGCGGCCGTCTGGCACAATCGGCTCTTCAATCCTGCGCTGCCCGGCACCCTGCATGTGCTTGGCTTTCAACCTGATTGGGCTTCGGCCGAGGCCAATCCCGGACCCGGCGGCCGAAGTGCGTTCAGCCCTCAGAATTTGCGATAGGCTCTGTTCAGCTCCGTCAAAGGATGGTGTGGCGATGTCTGGAACCGCACGAGCAGTTCGCGCGCCAGCATGTCGCGGTCTTGCTGAGTGTCGGGGAGGGCTAGGGTCTTAGGGATGCGGACCCAGCCATTGATGTTGCGGTCGAACACGGCGGGTTCGCCGGCCTCGTATCCCATATGGACATCCTCAAGCCAGTTGAGGTCGTCCCAGCCCATGAATTCCATATAGGCCTTGAGATAAGGCGTCAGCCGCTTGTAATCCGGCACGAGATTGACGTCGTAGCGATAGCCGATGTGCTGGCCGATCTCCTGCTCGCGATGGCTGTCGAGGCCCGCTGAGTCCTTCAAAAATTTGTCGACATCGCCCGCGTCGCGCGAGCCCTGATAGCCTGCTTTTCCGGCCATGATCGTTAGCCCCCCAGCCTGTGATAATTGTCGACGCCGACCGTGAAGTCGGTGCCGGCGAGCGGCACTTGCGCCATGGCGGAGGCCTCCATGGTCAGCGCGGCGAGATCCTCCGGCTCGAGGCTGTGGATGTTGGTCTTGCCGCAGGCGCGGGCCAGCATCTGCGCTTCCATGGTGAGGGTGTGCAGGAAATTGTAGACGCGCTCGGCGGCCTCGTCGGGGTCGAGACGCAGGCGAAGCTCCGGGTCTTGCGTCGCCACTCCGACCGGGCAACGGCCGGTATGGCAGTGATAGCAATAGCCGGCCGGCACGCCGATCTCGCTCTCGAAATCGGACTCGGGAATCTCCTTGTTGCAATTGAGCGCCATCAGCACGGAATGGCCGATGGCCACGGCGTCGGCACCGAGTGCCATCGCCTTGGCGACATCTCCGCCGTTGCGAATGCCGCCGGCATAGACGAGGCTGATCTCGCCGCGCTTGCCGAGCTCGTCGATCGCGCGGCGCGCCTGGCGGATCGCGGCGATCCCGGGGACGCCGGTATCTTCGGTCGCGATATGCGGCCCGGCGCCCGTACCGCCTTCCATCGCGTCAATATAGATGGAGTCGGGTCCGCATTTCACCGCCATGCGCACGTCGTCATAGACGCGCGCGGCGCCGAGCTTGAGCTGGATCGGGATCTCCCAATTGGTCGCCTCGCGGATCTCCTCGATCTTGAGCGAGAGGTCGTCAGGACCGAGCCAGTCGGGATGCCGGGCGGGGGAGCGCTGATCGATGCCTGCGGGCAGGGAGCGCATCTCGGCGACCTGATCCGTCACCTTCTGTCCCATGAGATGGCCGCCGAGGCCGACCTTGCAGCCTTGGCCGATGAAGAATTCGCAGGCGTCGGAAAGCCTTAGATGATGCGGGTTGAAGCCGTAGCGCGACTGGATGCACTGGTAGAACCATTTGCTCGAATAGCGGCGCTCGTCGGGGATCATGCCGCCTTCGCCGGAGCAGGTGGCGGTGCCGGCCATGGTGGCACCGCGGGCAAGAGCGATCTTCGATTCATAGGACAGCGCGCCGAAGCTCATCCCGGTCACATAAACCGGAATGTCGAGCTCCATTGGCCGCTTGGCGCGCGGGCCGATCACCGTCTTCGTCTCGCATTTCTCGCGATAGCCCTCGATGACGAAGCGGGTCAGCGTGCCCGGAAGAAAGGTCAGGTCGTCCCAGTGCGGGATCTTCTTGAAGAGCGAGAAGCCGCGCATGCGATAGCGGCCAAGCTCGGACTTCACATGAATGTCGTTGATGACCTGGGGCGTGAAGATCTGGCTGTGACCGAGGATGAAACGCTGGGCTTCAGCCGGCGCCTTCGTGGCTTTGCCGTTCTTGTCCAGCTTCTTCTTGCTCTTTTTCATTTTCTCAGCCTTTGCCATCACAGCACGAGCTTCTTCTCGGTCGGTTCCAGATTGTCGTAGTTCCAGAGCTGCTTGCCCGCCGCGATCTTGCGGAACACGTCGGCGCCGCCCGTCGGCAGAAGGTCGTACATGCCGAGCTTGCGCTCGAGCCAGTGGCGGTCGAGATCCGTCACCTCGGCCCACACCGCATCGACGCCGAGGCTCGCCGGTTCGCCTGCGATATAGATCGTGCCGTCATACATGGAGTCGCCGAGATTCTTGCCGGCGTTGCCGCAGATCACCATGCGCCCGCGCTGCATCATGAAGCCGGTGAAGGCCCCGGTGTCGCCGCCGACGATGATGGTCCCACCCTTCATGTCGATGCCGGTGCGCGAGCCGACATTGCCGCGGCAAACAAGGTCGCCACCGCGGATCGCAGCACCGAACTGGGAGCCGGCGTTCTTGTCAATGAGGATCGTGCCGCTCATCATGTTCTCGGCGCAGGACCAACCGACGCGGCCGGCAATGCGCACATTGGGCCCGTCGAGCAGGCCGAGGCCGAAATAGCCGAGCGAGCCGTCGATGATGAGATTGAGGCGATTGAGGATGCCGACCGCCATGGAATGTTTGGCGCCGGGATTCCTGATGACGATGGTGCCGTAGCCGTCCTGCATCAATTCGCGAATACGCAGATTGATGGCGTTCGGGGTCATGTTGTCGGCGTCGATTTCGGCGCGCTTGTTGTAGTCGACATCGTAGGTGTTCGTCAGCGAGAAGCCGTCATGCGCCTCGTTGAGATCGAGATCGAAGAAGGCCTGTTGCGCGCGGCCTTTGAGCTGCTCGGTATGCAGTCCCATTTCATGGGAGAGGCGCTCTTGCGCAGCCGCGTCGGCAGAAAGCTCGGTCATCTCTGCCATACGCGAACCTCTTCGTCATAGGGATCAGAGGTGTCGATCTCGCGCGGGACGATGGCGCGGATGGCGACCTCTTCCGAGGCGAGCGCGACGAGGTCGTCGCTTTCGTAAAGGACCATCGGCTTGGCGGCCATGCTGTCCTTGGCCATGCCGAGCTCTTTGTCGGTCGCGACGAGATAGGTGAACACACCGTCGATGTCGCTCAGCGACTGCTTCAGCGAATCCTGAAGTGTCGCGCCCTGCTCGAGATTGTTGGCGGTGTAGACTGCGAGCAGCTCGGAATCGCAATTGGACATAAAGCGGTGGCCGAGCCGCTCCATTTCGCGGCGCATGATCCAGTAATTGGTGATCTGCCCGTTATGGACGACGGCGATGTCGTTATAGGGATAGGCCCAATAAGGGTGCGCGGAGCGGATATCGACGTCGGACTCGGTGGCCATGCGGGTATGGCCGATGCCGTGCGTGCCCTGGAAGTTGCCCAAGCCGTATTGCTCGGACACTTGCGTGGCGTCGCCGAGGTCTTTGATGAGTTCGAGCGCGCTGCCGAAGGAGAGCACCTCGGCGCCCTCGATCTGCTCGATATCGGCGGCGAGCAGGCGCGTGTCGCCAGCATAGCGGAGGCGATAACGGAACGCGTAAGGCCTGGCCTCGGCGATGTCGAGCGTCTCGGCGCCAAGCTCCGCCAGGCGGTCGTCGACCTCGGCCTGGCGCTCCCTGATCTTGTGGCGGATGTGGTGATCCTTGGTCATGTCCTCCTGCTCGGCGAGCTTGAGGCGCATGACATATTCATCGGCGACTGACGGGCCATAGACCGCAAAGCCGGTGGAGTCGGGTCCCCGATGCCGCAAGCTTCGCAGCATCGCCGTCATCTCGCCGCCGACATTGGTGGCGCCGTCGCGGTGAATAAGGCCAGCAATCCCACACATTCTCTTTGTCTCCTTCCTCCAGCTTACGGCAGGCAGTCGATATAGGTTTCGAGATCCCATTCCGTGACGGTGTGCAGGAAGCGCTCCCACTCATCGCGCTTGTACTCGTCATAGAGCCGGTACATGTCGCCGGGCATGGCGGAGCGGATGACCTGATCCTTTTCCAGCGCCGCGAGCGCGTCGCCGAGCGTCATCGGCAGCTTCTTCACCTGCTTGCCGGCCTCCATGGCCTGATAGATGTTGCGCTCCTCAGACGGGCCAGGATCCAGGTTGTTTTTGATGCCGTCGT
This sequence comes from Methyloceanibacter sp., assembly GCF_050999895.1. Classification (GTDB taxonomy): domain Bacteria; phylum Pseudomonadota; class Alphaproteobacteria; order Rhizobiales; family Methyloligellaceae; genus Methyloceanibacter. Next base: position 56,501 of record NZ_JBPCOU010000075.1, read on the forward strand.
CCATGGCCTTGAGCAGCACCGTAGCCATCAGATGCGGGTTCACCATGGAGTCGACCGCGCGATATTCGAATCGGCCGGGGGCTGACACGCGTAATCCCGTGGTGCGGTTCTGGAAGCCCCAGTCGGCAAAGACCGGCGCCCAGAAGCCGGTGTCCCACAGCCGGCGGTAGGAATTCACGGTGGAGCAGCCGACGGCCGTCAGGGCGCCGAGATGGGCAACGATGCCGCCGATCGCGTTCAGCCCGATCTTGCCCGGGAGCTGCACGTCGTCGGTGTCGGGCATGAACGTGTTCTCGCCGCCACGGGAGTAGATGTAGTTTTCGTCCATGCCGGGCAGCTGCTTCTTGTCATTGCCGAGCACCTTGATTTCGTCCTGGCCGCCGCGCCACAAGGAGATGTTGTGGTGGCAGCCATTGGCGGACACGCCCATGAAGGGCTTGCACATGAAGCAGGCGATGATGTCGAACTCGCGGGCCACCTGCGCGCAGATCTGACGGTAGGTCGCGAGCCGGTCCGCGGTGCGCAGCGCGTCATCATAGGTGAAATTCAGCTCGAGCTGGCCGGGGGAGTCCTCGTGATCGCCCTGGATCATGTCTAGGCCCATCTTCCGGCAATATTCGATCACGCGCATATAGACGGGACGCAGGCTCTCGAACTGATCGATGTGATAGCAATAGGGATTCGAATAGCCGCCGTTCGGCTTTCCATCGGGCCCCTTCTTCAGCCACATCATTTCCGGCTCGGTGCCGTGGCGTAGTTGCAAGCCATGGTCGTTCTTGAATTGCTCGTGGATGCGGCGAAGATTACCGCGGGCGTCTGCGGTGAGATAGGTGCCGGGCTCATTGCGCTCCTCGCGATTGCGGAAGAGCGTGCACCAGAGCCGCGCGACGCGCTTGTCCCAGGGGAGCTGCATGAAGGTCTCGGGCTCGGGAATGCCGACGAGCTCGGCGGACTCCGGTCCGTAGCCAAGATAGTCGCCGCGCCGATTGACGAAGAGATTCATGGTCGCGCCGTAGACGAGCTGGAAGCCCTTCTCCGCGATCGACTCCCAATGATCGGCGGGGATGCCCTTGCCGCAGATGCGTCCTGTCACCGAGATGAATTGCAGGTAGAGATACTCGATGCCGAGCGCGTCGATCTTCTTGCGCACTTCGGCGACGAGCTTCTGCCGGTCCGGCGCCTCGACGAAGCGCTCGATATCGGTTGCCCCAGTCTGCGTGTCGATGCGGTGATCCATGGCTTTGCCCCGCTCTTTACTGCAACCAAGCTTCCCGCATGCCGCCCCTCAGCTCCAAGGGAAGGGACTGTGGGAGGTCGGGTGAAGCTCACCCTTCTCGAAACGGGCGAAGCGGAACGGCTCCAGGAGCGCGCTCTTCTCGCCGAGTAATTCCTGCGCCACGAGCTTGCCGACGCCGATCATCTTGTAGCCGTGATTGGAGTCCGCGATGACGTAAACATTCTCGCGGAAGACATCGAAGACGGGAAAATTGTCGGGCGTGAAACAGCCGAGGCCGCCGGATTTTTCTTCTGTCTTGTAGCGCGGCATCTGGCCTTCGAAGCGCTTCTGGCAATGCGCAAGCGCCGAGCACCACATGTTGACGAAGTCCTCGCCGACGATGAAATCGGGAGATTCCGGCCCATAGGGATCGACCGCGACGCGGTCGGGATCCTGCTCGACCTTGTAGGGCGAGGCGCCGCCCTGAATGCCGCCGAAGCTGAAGTCGGGCTTGTAATAGATGCCCCAGATCTTGTCGGTGATCAGCTTGCCGTTACGGTCGGAATAAAGCGGCGCGTCGGTGTCGACATGGATGACCGGCGGGAAGCGACCGTCATTGGTCTTGTGGATGTTGGGGTCGATCCCGAGCGTGCCTTCCTCCAGGCACCAGAACTTCCACATCGGGACGTCTTGATGGACGCTGCCGGCGAGGTCCTTGACGGTGATACGCTTCGGCAGCTCCAGATAATTCCAGATGCGATTGACCCAGGGGCCGACGCCGACCACCACGGTCTCGCAGGCGATCTTGCCGTGATTGGTTTCGAGCGCCGTGACCGCGCCGCTATTGGAGCCGAACTCGAAGCCCAGCACCTCGACCCCGGACAGCACGCGCACGCCTTCGTTCTCGGCCTTGGCGGCAAGACCGTGCATGCTCGCCATGTTGTTGGCATAGCCGCCGCGCTTTTCGTGCAGCACAGACGTGATGCCCTTGGCCTGCCAGTCGTCGAACAGGCCCTTCATGTAGCGCTCGGACGCGTCGGCGCCTTCAATGAACGTCGACTCGTAGCCGATCGCCTTCTGCTGCTCGTAAATGGAGGCAACGTCCTCGCGCATGCATTCGGGGCTGATCTGCATGTAGCCGACGGGATGGTAGCTGTAGGTCTCCGCGTCGATTTCCCAAACGTCGACGGAATGGGCCATCAATTCGCGCATGGCGGGCTGGAAGTAATTGTTGCGGACAACGCCGCACGCGATCCCCGACGCGCCGGAGCCCACCGTGCCCTTGTCGATGACGATGATGTTCCCGCCCGAACCCCGGCCGGTCTTCTTCAGCATTTGCGCAAGGTGGAAAGCGGTGCTCAGGCCATGAACGCCTGCACCGATGATGGCATACTTGATTGACTGCGGGACTGACATTGATTCGGAGCCCAGACTTGCACGTCCGCTCGATCCGAAATGCGGGATCGAGAAAGATGAGATTACCTATCGATTTCCCGGCGGCATTACGGCATGGTCGGAAACCAATGTAAACCAGTTTCCACAATTACAGGACCAATTCGAGCCCAATTCTCGGGAGGAGGTAGCCGGGTGACGTACCACCGCATCAGGACGCTTGGGGAGCCGAGCGCAGCGGAGATGGCGAAGCGGAGCCGCGGCGTGCGCGCGATTTCCGAGCAATTGCGCCGCGCGATCGAGACCGGCGCGTATAACGCCGGGGATCGGCTGCCTGCGGAACGCGAGCTCGCGCTGACCTTCGATGCGGCCCGATCCACCGTGCGGCGGGCACTCGACCAGCTTGAGCGGGCCGGATTGGTATCGCGACGCCTCGGCAGCGGGACGTATGTCGGGGCCACCCGCGACCCGCGCCAGGGCGTGGATCTCGCCGATGAGATCAGCCCGTTACAACTCATCGAGGCGCGGCTTGCGGTCGAGCCTTTCACCACACGGCTCGCGGTCCTGCACGCCACGCGGCGGCATCTCGATGACATGGAGGCCGTGCTCGCGCGCACCGAGAATGCAACCGATGACAAAGACTCCTTCACGCGCTGGGACGGGGAATTCCATCTCCTGATCGCACGCGCCTCCGCAAATCCGCTGCTCCTCAACGTCTATAATCAGATCAATGAGGTGCGCTTGCACGCGCAATGGAACGCGATGAAAGAGAAGATCCTGACCGGCGACGTGATCGCCGACTACAACAAGCAACATCGCGGCATCTATAATGCATTGCTCGAACGGGATGCGCACCTCGCGCCGGCGCTGATCACGGAGCATCTGGCAAAAGCGCGCGACGATCTCCTCAAAGCGCAGAGCCGCTAGGCCTTGCCTTAAACAGTCATGTTCGGGCGAGGGGGCGCCGGGCTCGCCAAGGTCACCAGCCGCTCGTTTTCCGTGTGCATGAAGGCTTGCGCAAAGAAGCCCGGCCGCCTTTGCAGGCAACCGGGCTATGAGCAAAGTGCGCGGGGGGTAGTTTAGAGATGGGTCCCGCACCAATGGCCTTAGGAAAACACGCCTTGGCCGGGTCAGTTCCGTACTTTGGTCCAAAGACCCACAGAGAAAATCGGGACGGTTCGCCCCTGATGCAGGCGTCACGCGACTGCCTGGCTCAGTATTCGTCCACGACGATGGATACCCGGGCCGCAGCAAAAACACTGGTCGAAGCGGGGCGCGCCGACCTGATCTTCGCGGCGCCGCAGAGCGGCCTGGCCCGCGCATATATCTCCGGCCAGTTCGGGTGAAGCAAGGTTAGTTGGTGACCCCGACAGGATTCGAACCTGTGACCCTCAGATTAGGAATCTGATGCTCTATCCTACTGAGCTACGGGGTCTTACGGCACGGTTTTACCAGAGGCGCTCCGCATAAGCCTTTAAGGGGCGGAACGCCCGTGACGACGGTCACACTTAGCGCGTCTCGCCGCGTTTCCTCAAGGTCTCCAATTATCGTCCGATGCTCGCAACTGAGCTCGCTGCTCGAACCGGACCGGCGCCTCGACGACTCTTAATCCCCTGGTTACGCCCCAAAATCGACCATAAGGAGCCACGATGCGACCGCTCCTTCGAAGCCTATACGCGGCTCGACAGCAGGCCCTTCACGGGGTGGAAGTTGAACCCCTACACCGAGGGCAGCTATACGCTCGCGGACTCCGTCATCGAACGCGGCTTCATCGAGGACGGCGAGTCGCTCTCGGGGAACCTTGTGCCTGAAGCGCCGCGCGAGGTCGCTTACCTCACCGCGGGCGTCGAACACAGCGCCGGATGGAACGCGAGTGTAGCTGGATCTATCGGGGCGCGTTTTTTACCGACGAAGAAAACACTCCCTTTGGCGGAGACCCCGAAGGCGAGGATGGCGAGGTGCCGGAGGTGTGGTTTAATTAGGGTCCGTTCCGGCGTCCGCTGGCCCGCTCCGCGGCGAAGGATGGAGGCGAGTCTCATGACCGTCGACTTCCGATCCATGCTGGGCCTGCTCGGTAATCTCTTCGCCGGCTGGAGGCGCGTGCCCAAGCATATGCAGCCGCAAGGAAAGGCCGTTGGCTGGTTCCGCCGGGGCATGGGCGGCTATTTAATCCTCAAAGAGCTAGAACACCAGCGCCGGCCAGCTCCGCGCCAGGCCGTTCTTCTGGCAGGTGCTGCTGTCGCTGATCGTCATTGTCGGGTCGTTTTGCTGACCCGTGTTTAGCAGGAACGCCATCCAGCCGGACCGGGCAACCTTATAAAGGAGCTTGAGATGAGAACCGCTGTCTTGGCACCGCTCGTTCCACTCTTTGCCCTTGCCGCCACGCTCGGCTCGTCGCACGCCGCGGACGATACCTGCTTCAAGATCTCCGACTCCGCCATCTGCCTCGCCGCGTCACCAAAATGCCACTGGGTCGGGGAGGAGCGCGATTGCCTTGACGGTCCGCCGCCACCGCAGGATGCGTGCCGGGCGCATGGCGATAAGTCGATTTGCAACAGCGACGCTACGCTCGGCTGCGGATGGGATGCCGCGCGAGGATGCTTGGCCAAGGCCGACTGACTTTGCGGAGAGGGGTCAACGAGCCTCCATCGCTCGCGCTCCTGTCACTTAAGCGTTTCGTCGCCGGCAGGAGCGTCTTCTGACTTCAAGCTGACGGTCTCCGCGAAGATTCTTTGCCGATACCGCAGCCGGTCCTTGCAGGCCGTAAGAATAACCTCAGGCGCGTATGGCTTGGGAAAAAACACCCCCCCTTTCACGACGCGGGATGTCTCGACCGCATTGCCGGATGCGTAAATTACGCCGATCTCCGGGTAGCTCGCCCGGAACGCGTCGGCCACGTCCCATCCGGTCAATCGTCCGCCCAGGCGGATATCGGTGAAGAGCAGATCGATGCGCCTCGCGTTCTTTTCGAGATAGGAAAAGGCCTCTTCGCCGCTGCTGGCTTCCAGAACCTCCCAGCCATGCGCTCGCAGATAGCTGCCGATCACCGAACAAATGAGCCACTCGTCCTCGACGAGGAGCATCACGGGGGGGGTCTCTCTCACGCGGCGTTCACCAAGGGCCCCCCTTGCGAAGGGGCGCCGGGAAGGGGGGAATCGCCGCCGCGTATCATGAACTCGAACCCATGAGGAGTAACGAGTAAGGACTCCGTGCGTTCCCCCAAAACTGTCAGAAAATCGTCATGCCTTCTTTTTATGAGAATCAATTGGTTAAGGCTACCCGGAGAGCTTGCAGGGAGAAACGCGCGTCTGGCTCCAGCAGGCGCTGGTCGCCGACGGTTTTGCCCGGGTCTACTCCTTCCCCGACAATCGCAGGGGCGTCGCCGAGCTGCTCGCGAGCGAAGCTGAGGCGCGCGCCAAACACCGCGGGGTCTGGGGCGTGTCCGCCTACCGGGTGCGCGAGGCTTCGGACCTAGAGGGGCTCGATCGCCTCATGCATTCCTATCAACTGGTGGAAGGCGTGGTCGTCGCTATCGGAGAGGCGGGCGATCGCCTCTACCTCAACTTCGGCGAAGATTGGAGGCGCGACTTCACGGTGAGCGTGGAGGGAAAGGATGCGGCCGCTTCGCCGCCGCCGGACTGGATCTAAAGGCTCTCGCCGGCAATCGCGTTCGCGCGCGCGGCTGGCTGCAATGGCGGAACGGCCCGGAGATCCGCGCCACGCATGCCGAGCAGCTTGAACTCGTGCCCGAGGCTACCTCCAGCGACGGCGGTTAGGCAAAAAAGAACCCCCGCCGAAAGGGAAGGGGTTCTCGTAACCCTGCTCGACGCGGGTCTTACGCGGCCTTGCCGCGCGACTCTGCCTCGGCTGCCATCTTGGCGTGCCGCGCCGTCTTGGCGAGCAGCTCGTCGATCTTGGCCACGGCACTTGCTTCGTCGAGCTTCTCGACGGCCGCGATCTCGCGCGCCATGCGATCGAGCGCGGCTTCATAAAGCTGGCGCTCGGAATAAGACTGCTCAGGCTGCGCCTCGGAGCGGTAGAGGTCGCGGACGACTTCCGCGATCGCCACGAGGTCGCCGGAATTGATCTTGGCCTCGTATTCCTGGGCGCGGCGCGACCACATCGTGCGCTTCACGCGGGCCTTGCCCTTCAGCGTTGCGAGCGCCTTCTTGACGATCTTGTCCTCGGCCAGCTTGCGCATGCCGACGCTAGTCAGCTTGGTGGTCGGCACCCGCAGCGTCATCTTGTCTTTTTCGAAGTTGATGACGAAAAGCTCGAGCTTCGCGCCGGCAATTTCCTGCTCTTCAATGCTTACGATGCGGCCAACGCCGTGCGCCGGATAAACGATATGCTCGCCGGTACGAAAACCATGTCTTTGCTGGGGTTTCCTCTTATCGGGCATACTCTTGGTCTCACTCCGTCTTTTAGTCGCCGGGCGCCGCTTGCTGCGCGAACTCTGTTTGGCCTTAGACATAACGCACCAACCTGGCATCTGTTGCCGTGGGTCGACTGGGGCCGAGGGCACACAATGAGGCGTCGATCAGTGACCTGATCGCACCCCCTCCCCTCAAATCAGAAAAAAAACGCGTCCCAACAAGGACGACTCTCAAACTATCGCGGGCGGCAGTTTGCGCCATTTCGACATGAGGATAACATAATTTTAGTGAATCCGGAAGCCGTCCCGTGCCGATCTAGCGTCGGTTTTACACGGCGACATGCGGCATTCTCCCCGTATGGTTAACGATTGCCGACGGCTTGAGGAGCTAATCGCCCTCGCCAGGCTCGGTCGAAAAGTATTTCTCGAACTTATCGGGCTCGGAAACAAAGGCATCGGCATCCGCAGGTGCCGGCTTCTTGGTCGTAATGTTTGGCCAGGTCTCCGAATATTGCCGATTGACCTCAAGCCAGCGGTCTAGATTGGGCTCGGTGTCGGGTTTGATGGCGTCGACCGGGCATTCTGGCTCGCAAACGCCGCAGTCGATGCATTCGTCGGGATGGATCACGAGCATGTTGTCGCCCTCGTAGAAGCAGTCCACGGGGCAGACCTCGACACAATCGGTGTATTTGCACTTGATGCAAACTTCGGTGACGACGTAGGTCATCGATCCCACACGCAGGCCGGCGCGGCATGGCCCCGGCATCCTCTTCCCCTGAAGGGCCATCATAGTCGGCCGGAAAGGGGCCTTGCCTATAACAATAGCCTTGCGAGCACAAGGAGACCATCCGCTTGCCGCCGTGGCAATGGAGCGGCGCAAGTCGCCGCCTCAAGCGGCCAGCCAGCGTGTGCATTGCCGACTCTAGGTTGAATTGGCGGCAACCTTATCAGCGCTTGATATGCGCGTGGGAGCCTGGCGCCGCATGCCGGATCGGAGTTCAGGAGCGATTGGCCGCGCAGGCGACACTTTCTGCCGCTTCTGGCCGTTGCGGTGCTCGCTCTTCTCATGTCGGTCGCATCCTGGCTCGTGGTGTCGGCGTGGGAAGAGCGCCTCGCCAATGAGAGCTTCAGCAATGTGGCCGGCGACTATGCCGCCGTCTTGCAGAACGGGGTCGACCAGCATCTCGGCAAATCAGGGCGGTCGGCGCCCTCTATGACTCTTCCAACGAGGCTGCGAGCACGCGCAAGGGTTCTATTTCAGCCGGGCCGTTCCTGCCAAGCGCGCCACGGAGTTGCTGCGCATCGGTCGTGTCGAGCCCGCGTCGCGCACAATGCGCGCATCGAGCGCCGCCTAACCGCCATGCCGTGACATCATATGGGCTCGTCGCGGACGAGGTCCATGCGGCGACGGTCGCGCTTTGTCGGGCGGGCGCCTTTGCGCAGTTCTGGAGGAACGGGCAGGGGCGTGGCCGGAGTCAAATCCTCATAAAGGCTGCGGGCGAGTGTTGCGGGACCGCGCCGCTCGGTCGCGCCGATCACGCGCACCACGAAGAGGCGGGTGAGATAGGTCCCCGTCACCACGTCGCCTTCCTTCAGGAGCCGGCTGGCTTTAAGCGTGCGCTCGCCGTTGACGCGCACTTTGCCCGCCGCGATTAGCCGCGTGGCGAGCGTTCGCGTCCGCGTCAGGCGCGCGCACCAAAGCCATTTGTCGAGCCGCTGCCCGGGCATGGATGAATTCAGCTGCCCTCGGGGCGCCGTGACGCAAGGCCGAATTTGAGATCCTTCAGAGCGGCAAAAGGAGAATGCTCCAGATTGCGCGGCTTCTCCTGCTTCTCCGGCGCGGGCTGCTTCTTAGCGCGGCGGTCGCCTCCACCGCTTGCATGCTGCCTGCGAGCTGCAGGCGCAAGACGGGGCCTTGGCGCCTGCACCTCTTTGCGCCGTCGCGGGCGCCAGATCTCCTCGGAGGCGGCAACCGCAAGGGCCACGACCGCGTCGGGTGCGGGAGCGGCGTCTGCTGCTGGCTCGCTCGCTGCGTCGGCCTGCAATGCGGGCGCGCCGGCCTCAACCTTGCGCGTTTCGCGTTTGAAGCCGAGCGCCTTCAGAATGGAGGCGAATTCCTCGCCCGAGCATCCCACCACCGACATCAACTCCGGCACGACGCGGAAGCCCCCGTCGCCGGAGGCACCGGCGGGAGCCGGCTTGTCGCCCGCCGCGCGCCAGGAGATGCGGTCGCGGATCAAATCCGAGAGCCGTTCGAGCATGTCGATGCGCACCGCCCTCGCGCCTGCAACGTGAAAGCCGGCCGTCCGCCAATATGCCTCGGGCAGGCCGTTATTGGCGGGGACCGAGGTCAGGCCTTGCTGCGGGCGCTCCGGCAGGCTGTCGCAGGTGACGCCATGCTCGCGTCCGGAATGCAGCGCCCAAAGCAGGAGCAGCGCGTCTGCCGTCGCCGGTTTCAGGAGCGCGGGGATATAAAGATTGAACGCGCCGAAGCGGACGCCGTATTTCCGAAGTTGTGCGCGGCCGGTCTGGTCGAGGGCCTTGATCTCCTCAGCGGCGGCACCGCGCCGCAACACGCCGAGATTCTCGCAGAGGCGAAACGCGAGCCCGCGCCCGAGACCGGTCAGATCCGACGCCGTGCTCAGCTCCATCAGCGGCTTCAGCCGCGTATCGAGATAGGAAGCAAGCCACGCGTCGAGACGCTTCACGATGCGGTCGCGGTCGGGCGCTGCCAGATGCTCGTCCGCCAGGATCTGGATGCGCGGCTTGAGCGCGCTTTCGCCGGGCTCCAGAAACCCGATCTCCGATCCGGCCCACACGATGCGGCCATGCGGCGCCAGCGCGATCGCGTCGTCGCCGGCGCCGGCAAGCGCTTCGGTGCGGCTTTCCAGCTCGCCCACGAGAACCTTGGCTGCCGCGTGCCGCGTCGCGCGGCCTTGAATGCCGTCGCTTGAGGACTCAGGCGTGAACCGGAAGCCGTCCAGGCGTCCGACATAGTGATTTTCAACCAGAATGCGGCCGTCGGCCCCGATCTCAGCCACGATTTCCTCCTTGTCGCGCAGACGCCGCATCAAAACACTGGTGCGGCGATCGACAAAGCGTTTCGTCAGCCTTTCATGCAAGGCATCGGACAGGGTATCCTCGATGGCGCGCGTGCGCTCCTGCCAATGCTCGGGATCGTCGAGCCATTGCGCGCGATGGGAGACGAAGGTCCAGGTGCGGATCTGCGACAGGCGGTTGGACAGCGTGTCGAGATCGCCATCGGTTCGATCGGCAAGCGCAACTTGCGTCGCAAACCAATCCGAGGGAATCCGGCCCGCGTCGCTCATGACGTAGCGATAAAGCGTGGCGACGAGCTCCGCGTGGCTGCTCGCGGAAATCTTGCGGTAGTCGGGGACCTGGCACATGTCCCAAAGCAAGGCTGTGGCCGCCTTGCTTTTGGTCATGGCGATGATGTCCGGGTCGCGGCTCACATTTTCCAGCGCGATGACGTCGTCGACCATGCGCGAGCGGCTCAGCCGCTGCTCGCGCGGGCTTTCGCGCAGACTTTCCTTCAAGGCGTGGATCGAGCTGAAATCGAGCTTGCGGTTGCGCCATTGCAGCACGCCGACCTGATCGAAACCATGATTCTCGATACGGTCGACGAGATCGGATTCGAAGGGGGCGACCTGCCCTGTGACGCCGAATGTGCCGTCATTCATGTGCCGGCCGGCGCGCCCGGCGATCTGGCCCAGTTCGGCCGGGTTCAAATTGCGATGGTTCTGGCCGTCGAATTTGCGGATGCCGGCGAAGGCGACATGATCGAGATCGAGGTTGAGGCCCATGCCGATGGCGTCGGTCGCGACGAGAAAATCCACGTCGCCGTTTTGGTAGAGCGCCACTTGCGCGTTGCGCGTGCGCGGGCTCAGCGCGCCGAGAACGACGGCCGCGCCGCCGCGCTGCCGGCGTACCAGTTCGGCGATGGCGTAGACGTCATTGGCGGAGAAGGCGACGATTGCGGCGCGCCGCGGCAGTCGCGTGATCTTCTTCTCGCCGGCATATGTCAGCTGCGAGAGGCGCGGCCGGGAGATGAGATTGGCGACGGGAAGCAGCTCGCGAATGACGTCGCGCATGGTGCCGGCGCCGAGCAAAAGCGTCTCACTCGAGCCGCGCGCGTGAAACATGCGTTCGGTGAAGACGTGGCCGCGCTCCGCATCCGCGGCGAGCTGGATCTCGTCGACGGCGACAAAATCGGCGTCCAGCTCCAGTGGCATGGCCTCGACGGTGCAGACATAGAAGCGCGCCGACGCGGGCTTGATCTTCTCTTCGCCGGTGATGAGCGCCACCTTTCCGGCGCCGACCCGGGCCACGACCTTGTCGTAGACTTCCCGCGCCAAGAGGCGCAGCGGCAGCCCGATGATGCCGACCTCGTGGCTCAGCATGCGCTCGATGGCGAGATGGGTTTTGCCGGTATTGGTCGGCCCCAACACCGCGGTGACGCCACGACCGCGCGTCTGAGGGGAAGTGTTGGAAAAGGGCCGGGTCATGTCACGCTCCCTCGACTTAAGCGGATGAAGGCCGTTAGAACAAGGGATGAACGAACCGCGCCCGAATCGCTGACTCAGGCCATTCACTTTTGTTCTTTCGTTGCGCAGCAACGATTTTTGCTGGCGACGTACTTTTGACGCGTCGGCTCTGCTCAGAACTGGAGTTTTTCGGTCGGTTACGCGACGAGGAAGGCAACGGGAACGAACGACGCACGAATCGGGAGGGTATTAATTTTCAGCATTCGTTCCCTACTACATGTTGGGTTTGAGGCTGTTGCCGTTAACCTGTTGTCGCGCTCTCAGTCGGCGCTGGCGCGGCGTGCGCCGCCGACTTGGATCGAGGTTACGACTGCCGAGCCATAGCCGATGGGCGTGGGCAGAATGATGCGATAGGGCACGTACATGGATGTGCCCCTGACGGGGATCAGCCAGACCTCGATCTCATTCGACTTCGACATCAGTTTGATGCCGGGATTGTCGGGCTGGTAGCCCGAGATCGGGATAAAGCGCACGTGGCAGATGACGGCCGGGCCCGCATAGCCGGCCGCGCCTTGGCGCTGGACGCGAACCGTGCGCTTTGGTTTCAGCACCAGGTCGAAGCGCTGAAGTCCATCAAAGACCGGCAGGGTCTGATTGCAGACCTTGGGATCGCCATTCGGATTGACGGACCGGGCGGTCAGAAAGGCGCCGCTCATGGGGTCGAGCACGCCCTCGAGCTGCTCCTTCGTCACCGGAATGGTGCGCGGGTTCGGCCTCTTATTGGGCACCATGGAGACTTCCGTCACCGACCCGCCGCCAAACAGCATGCGCAACTGCTCGGTCTTGCTGCCGCCGTTGGAGAAGTTGAGCGCGTACATGGCGGGCTCCGGCCCGGCATCGGTGACCCGGCCTGTGCCTGCGGTCGTGCCGCGCCACTCATAGACAAGCCCGTCGAGGATGGAGAAGCGGCCTTCCCCGCGCATCTCATAGGCGTCGCCACGCAGAACAGTGGTGAGGCGGAATTGCCCGAGATTGAAATTGCCGATCTTCACCTGATAGACGGCAACGATCTGGCTCGCGGCAACTCCGCTTTCGGCGTAAGCGCCGTCGAGCGACGCGCTGCCGCTGATTCCCCAAGAAAGCGCAGCAACGCCCGCTATGCTCAAAAACTGTCGAGCTACCCGCATGGCTTTAAGACCTTCACAATAGTGCCCCGGTTGGAAGGCCCCCGCGGGCCAAATGTCCGTCTATTTCCCGGTTTCGTCAATTGTCATAGAGCAGGCTGTGATCGGGGTGCCTTGACCCGTTCGCGCCTGCATCGTATATCTCGGCCGCCGCGAGGGGCTTGCCAGTGCCTCGCTGATTTCCCGACCCATAACTACAAGGACTTAAAGGCGATGGCGCGTCGTTGCGAGCTTACCGGTAAAGGGGTGCTAACCGGCAACAATGTAAGCCATGCCAAGCGCAGGACCAAGCGCCGCTTCCTGCCCAATCTCTGCAATGTGACATTGCAGAGCGAGGCTCTGAAGAAGCCCGTGCGGCTCACGGTCAGCGCCAATGCCCTGCGGTCGGTCGAACATCGTGGTGGCCTTGACGCCTTTCTGCTCAAGGCCGGCGAAGAAGATCTGTCCCTGAAGGCGAAGCGCTTGAAGCGCGAGATCGCGAAGGCCCAGTCTACGCAAACCGCGGCTGCGTCCTAGCGTCCGCCGACGCGCACCGGCTGCGGCAGCGCGAACTGCATGATCAACGTGCGCTGCAATCCGCTGTAATTATCGTCCGACATGAGGGTGAGCACGGTCTCGCCCGAGGCTGTGCGGTGCGCCGCGATCGCTTCCATGTTGTCGATGTTGAGCGCGTCGTTGGCTTCCAGCAAAACCTCTCCAAGCATCAACGCGCCGCGCTTGATCTCGTTGGCGCTGATGCGGCGAATGCGCATTTTGACGCCCTCGCTGTAGCGAAAGCGGCGTTCGAGAACGACGAGGCCGCCTTCGGGTAGCGGCGCGGCATCTGTAATATCGAAACCGCCCAGACGTCTCAGCGTGATGCCGCCAGGCGTCGGGCCGCCAATCAGCCAGCCCTGCAAATTGCCCTTTTTGTCGGTCTTGCGCTCGGAGAAGGCGACCAGCGTGCCCTTGAGCTTGCCCGTGTTCATATAGGCGATCGCCTCGATGCCCTGATTGGCGTTCATGCCCTTGGCACCTGCGGGGAGCGGCAGCGCGCCGCGCGGCGGACCGAAGCGGTCGGCGGTGAAGGGATAAGGCTCGATAGCGTGATGACGCTCGAACGACACGTAGGCGGTGCCCTCCTGCGTCGTGCCGCTCACCAGGGCAAGACCTTCGGTATCGCGATCGAGTTCATCGCGCAGCGGTGCGCCGTCCTTGCCGAGCAGCGGGCCCAGCACGGCGTGGCTCAGCCCTTTGATCTTGCGCCCGTCATATTCGATTGTCGCCCTCAGCCAGACGCCGGCATCGGAGATGGCGAGCAGCGATCGGCCCGAGGGGTCGATGGCGAGCGCGGAGAAACCGCCGAAATAGCTTGTCTTGCCGAACAGATTGAGGCCGCCGCGCCAGACGAGCTTGCCGAACTCTTTGCGCTCAGGATGCTCGCGGTCAAAATCGATCGGGATCGCGGTGATGGTGGTAGGCTTCGCTGCCTCCATGGTGGTTGCTGGCTTTTCCGCGAGCGCCGGCACCAGCGCGCCTGCGGCCGCGACCAGCAGGAGTACCGCTGCGATCCGCAGGCCATTGCGAGAGAGATAATTCACCTCAATGCAGCTTCCGGCGCTTGGCGCGCGCGGCCGAAGGCGCCATGCGGTATAGCCTGCGCCACGCCATGTCCTCGTCGAACAGCTCGGCAAGCTTCTCGGTCATGACGCCGGCAAGCTCCTCCGCATCCGTCACCGTGACGGCGCGGCGGTAATAGCGCGTCACGTCATGGCCGATGCCGATGGCGAGCAGCTCGACGGGCGAACGGGTTTCGATCTCTTCGATCACTTGACGCAAATGGCGTTCCAGACACGAGCCGGAATTGACCGACAGGGTGCTGTCGTCGACCGGCGCACCGTCGGAGATCATCATGAGAATGCGGCGCTGCTCGGGCCGCGCCAGGAGGCGCTGATGCGCCCAGGCCAACGCCTCGCCGTCGATATTCTCCTTCAGCAGCCCCTCGCGCATCATCAGGCCGAGATGGCGGCGCGCACGGCGCCAGGGCGCGTCGGCGGATTTATAGACGATATGGCGGAGATCGTTGAGGCGGCCGGGCAGCGGCGGCTTCAGCGCCTTCAGCCATTCCTCGCGCGCGTGCCCGCCCTTCCAGGCGCGCGTGGTGAAGCCAAGAATCTCCACCTTGACGCCGCAGCGCTCCAAGGTGCGGGCGAGAATATCGGCGCAGCAGGCGGCAACCATGATGGGCCGCCCGCGCATGGAGCCGGAATTGTCGAGCAGCAGCGTCACCACCGTGTCGCGGAACTTGGTGTCGCGCTCCTGCTTGTAGCTGAGGGGATACATCGGATCGACGATGACGCGGGCAAGGCGCGCGGCATCGACGACGCCTTCCTCGAGGTCGAAATCCCAATCACGGTTCTGCTGCGCGAGGAGGCGGCGCTGGAGTCGGTTGGCAAGCCGCGCGACCGCGCCGTGCAGCCCGGAGAGCTGTTTGTCGAGAAACGCGCGCAGCCGCTCCAGCTCCTCGGCATCGCAAAGATCCTCCGCCTGCACGATCTCGTCAAATGAGCGGGTGAAAATCTTGTAGCCGAAGGCCTCGGGATTATTGAGCACCGACAGATTTGGCCGCCACGGCTCCTGCCGCCGCGGCATGTCCTCCGCATCGGCGTCGAGATCGTTGCGGTCGGCGCTGCCGTCCTCGGAAGTTTCCATGCCGTCTTCGCTGAGCGAGTCCTGCTCGGCGCGGGCATCGGCCATGTCGGAGCGCTGCTGGCCCTCGTCGCTCTCGTCCTCGGCGGCGGTGTTGTTCTCGTCCGGCTCGCTCTCCTCGCTCTCGTCCTCCTCGCTGCCCTGGTCGAGCTGATCGGCGAGGTTCAGCGCCACGAGAAGATCGCGGGTCAGGCGGCCGAAGGCCTCCTGGTCGAGCATCATATCGGGCATGCGCTCGAGCACCGCACGGCCGCGGCTCTCGATCCAGGAGCGCCAGAGATCGGCCGCGATGCGCGCTTTCGCCGGCGGTGCCAGTCCCGTCAGGCGCTCGCGCACGAGCAGACCGACAGCGTCGGCGAGCGGCGCCTCGGAGCGCTCGCGCGCCTCGTTCAGCCGGCTCTTCTCGTAATGCTGCTCGATGCGCGCGGTGAGGTTGGCGGCCACGCCCGACATGCGCTGCGTGCCGATCGCCTCCACGCGGGCCTGCTCGATTGCCTCGAACACCGCGCGCGCGTCGCCGCCCGCGGGCGCCAGCGCCTGGTGCAGCTTCGGATCGTGACACGCCACCGATAGGGCGGCCGCATCGGCATGGCCGCGGATCACGGCGATCTCGGCGCGGCTCGGAATGCGGGAGGGCTCGGGCACGCGCGCGGTCTTGCCGACCAGCCCCGGCGGCTCGCTCGTGAAAATCACCTCCACCGCGCCGTCGCAGGCGATGGACCGGGTCGCGAGCGTCACCGCGCGCTTGAAAGGATCGAGGGGAGCTTCTTTCCGCTTGGTCAGCGGCATCGTCAACTTAAGGCTACGTTGGCCGTCGATTGCGGCAGGTCCTCGCCGAAGCAGCGCTGGTAGAACTCGGCGATTAGCCCGCGCTCGAGCTCATCGCATTTATTGAGAAAGCTCAGCGCGAACGCGACACCGACATCGCCGAAGATCTCCGCGTTCTCCGCCCAGGTCAGCACCGTGCGGGGGCTCATGACGGTGGAGAGATCGCCGTTCATGAACGCGTTCCGCGTGAGGTCGGCCACGCGCACCATGTTCGACACGGTCTTGCGCCCTGCTTCGGTGTTCCAGGATTTGGCCTTGGCGAGGACGATATTCACCTCGTCGTCATGCGGCAGATAATTGAGCGTCGCCACGATCGACCAACGGTCCATCTGACCCTGATTGATCTGCTGGGTGCCGTGATAGAGGCCGCTCGTGTCGCCGAGCCCGATCGTGTTGGTGGTCGCGAACAGCCGGAAGGCCGGATGCGGCCGGATGACCTTGGACTGGTCGAGCAGCGTCAGCCTGCCCGACACTTCGAGCACGCGCTGGATCACGAACATCACGTCAGGTCGGCCGGCGTCATATTCGTCGAAGCACAGCGCGGTGTTGGTCTGTAGCGCATAAGGCAGGATGCCCTCGCGGAACTCCGTCACCTGCATGCCGTCGCGAATGACGATGGCGTCCTTGCCGACGAGATCGATGCGGCTCACATGGCTGTCGAGATTGATGCGGATCAGGGGCCAGTTCAGCCGCGCCGCCACCTGCTCGATATGGGTGGACTTGCCGGTGCCGTGATAGCCCTGGATCATCACACGGCGGTTGTGCTTGAAGCCCGCAAGGATCGCGAGCGTCACATCCTTGTTGAAGAGGTAATCCGGATCCAAATCCGGCACATGCTCGTCGGACTGCGAGTAGGCGGGAACTTCGAGATTGGAATCGATGCCGAAAACTTGGCGCACCGATACCGTCATGTCCGGCAGCCCGGCGCCGTTGTGGCTAGCTTCGAGAGACATAGGCTGAAAACCTGTACTTGTTCCGTCGGCTCGTTGGTGCCCAGCCGCGAACTTCAAGGGGCTAAAATGGTAGGCGAAAACCGTTAAGCAAGCCCCGCTTGCCGCAGATAATTATAGGCTTGAATGACTTCCCGCAATTTGTCCTCGGAGCGCCGGTCGCCGCCGTTTTGATCGGGGTGCAGGCGCTTAACCAATTGTTTAAAGCGCGCCTTGATATCGGCCTTGCTGGCGCTGTCCTCGAGATCAAGCTGTCGCAGGCATTTGCGCTCCAGCCGCCGGATCGGCCGCTCGGGCTCCTTCGGCTTCTCCTTTTTGTCGGCGCCTTGGCCGAAGACGCCGAACGGATCGTGGGTGGTGAAGCCATAGGCAAAGCCTCGTGCGGACGCGCTGGTTTTGCCGCCGCGCTGCTTGCCCCAGCCGTTCACGCCGAGCGACCAGGTCGGCCGATGCCCGACCGTGTCCGCCTTCTGGTGCTTGATCACCTCGTCGTCGGGCACGCCCGCGAAATAGTTGTAGGTCTTGTTGTACTGGCGCACGTGCTCGATGCAGTAGCGGTGATACTTTCCCTCCTGCCCCCGCCCCTTGGGCGCGGGATAGAGTCCGGGCTCCTTGCAGCCGTCCCATTCGCAGGTCGGACAGGCGTCGCGCAGCAGCCGGTTCTGGTCGGGCTTCACCCGCAGCCGGTCGAAGAATTTGGAATCGAGCTTCATGGATTGATCATTATGGGAACCGCGACGCTGCACCGCAAGCATGGCGCTTGCAGCGCGGAGACACTATTCTGACAAATTGCCTTCATCGCGGTTCCGAGCAGGTGAGCGCCGTGCAGATCGAGCATTCCATCAGAGAAAAGTTGCAACGGGCTTTCACGCCCCAGGTGCTGCAAGTCGTGAACGAGTCGCATCTTCACGCCTCTCACGCCTCTTCACCGGGAACGGGCGAGAGTCATTTCCGCGTTTTCGTTATCGCCGACGCGTTCCGGGGCAAGACGCGTCTCGATCGTCACCGCATGGTCAACGCCGTGCTGGCGGAGGAACTCGCTGGCCGCGCGCATGCGCTCGCCATCAAGGCGCTGACGCCGGAAGAGAGTCTTCCCGCCGCCTAGCCGGTCACATTGCCGCGCCAGAAGGAACCGCCGGCTCGCG
>NZ_JBPCOU010000021.1:0-45983 GCF_050999895.1 Methyloceanibacter sp.
GCGGGCACGACGATCACGTTGGAGCGCATCGGGAAGCCGAATTCGAGGGTGCGCCCACGGACGGCCGAGCCATCGTTTGCCTTGAGGCTGATGCCGGTGCAAGCGAAGCCCGGCGTCGTGGCGAAGACGAGAGCGGCGACAAGTGCTGATGTGTAAAGACGGCGAAGCATGGGAGGCCTTCTCGGAATGGTCGCGCACAGCCTTAAGCCGGAGTCGTGAGCGCGCGGTTAAGCTCTCGACCATGCACACGTCATGCTTACCGCCCCGTAGCCGCAGCAGGAGCAAACTGGCGAGGATTGTCCCTATCGCCACAAGAGGTTTGCGCGGGCCCCGCTAAAGGGCGACGCCCTCGATACTGAAGAGCGAGCCGATCAGATAGGTTGCGGCAGCGGCCACGGCGCCAATCAGCAGCATGCGCGCCCCGCCGACAAGCGCGCTGCGGCCGGAGAAGAGGCTCAGCACGGCCCCAATCAGGAAGAGCGCAGCGCCGGAGGTCGCGGCGGCCACGACAACACCGTTCAACGTGCCCACCAGGAACGGAATGAGCGGCAGGCTCGCGCCGATGGCAAAGGCGATGAACGAGGAGATGGCCGCGCCGATGGGCGAGCCCAGATCGTCGGGATTGAGGCCAAGCTCCTCGCGCGCCAGCGTATCCAGCGCCTGCTCCGGGTTGGCGATGAGCTTGGCGGCGACATCGCGCGCCTCGTCGATCGGGATGCCGCGCGCGGCATAGATGAGCGCAAGCTCCTCCGCTTCCTCCGCGGGATAGCGCTCTAGCTCGTCGCGCTCCTGCGTGATCTGGTATTCGAACATCTCCCGTTGCGACAGCATGGAGATGTACTCACCGGCCGCCATGGAGAAGGCGCCGGCCAAGAGCCCCGCCACGCCGGTGAGCAGGATAATGCTCGGATCGACGGCGGCGCCTGCGACACCCATCACGAGACACGTATTGGAGACAAGCCCGTCATTGGCGCCGAACACCCCGGCGCGGAGCGTGCCGCCGCCCACGGCACGATGGCGTCCGCCGACCTCTTCAACGGAAATCGGCCAAGGATGACCGGCTTGCTGCGCCTTGTGGCCATAGACGGACACGCCGCGAACCTTGGTGGCCGAAAGAATGGGCCGAACGGCGCGAGGGCCGAAGGTGCGCACGACTACGGCGATGAAGCGGGCGCGGAGCGGGGGCGCAAAAACGGGGATCTGCGTCAGGTCGGTTGCGAGGATTCTCGCCTGGCCCTCGGCGGCCCGAGCCATCTGGTGGAAAAGCGCCGCCTTTGCGGGATCTGTCTCGGCCGCGGCGACCGCAGCCGAGAGGTAGGAGGCGGTCTTCTCGGACCGCCACCGCTGAAGGGCATCTTCCATGGCCAGACGCGCTCTCGCTAAAGCAAGGCGACCTTACCGCTGGCAAGATCGTAGATGCCGCCAACCACATTGATCTTTCCGGCGGCCATAGCCTCCGACACGATTGGCTCGTCGGCTTTCAAGCGCTTCACGTTGAGACGCACATTCTCCTCGATGGAGGCTGCGACGAGATCGCTCGGATGGTGGGCGTGGGCGGCGATCACGGCAGGCTCGATGGCCTTGATGAGATCGGGCAGGTGCCCGGGCAATTCCGCCCGCGCAGTCACCACTTTCACCGCCGTGTCGACCGCGCCGCAATTTTGGTGCCCGAGCACCATGATGAGCGGAACGCCCAAGAACTTCACCGCGTATTCGAGGCTCGCCAGTCCGTCGTCATCGACAAAATTGCCGGCGATGCGCACCACAAACATGTCGCCCGGACCTTGATCGAACGCGAGTTCCGGCGCGACGCGGCTATCGGAACAGCCAAGAACGGCGGCGATGGGATATTGCGCGCTAACGCGCGCGGCGCGCCCGGCCGAGTAATCTTTTTCCCGAGGTGTGTTCGCGGCATAGCGGGCATTGCCGTCCATCAGCCGCTGTAAGGCGGCCTCGGGCTTTATGGCGTTCGGTGCTGGGGTGTCCGAAATGGGTTGCTCCGCAAGGGCCCGTGGAAAGCCCACAATACCGGCGGCAACGAGAGCACCCACACCCGACAACACACCGCGCCGCGAGAGCTTGCGGCCTAAATGTTCGTGAGACTCACACATGACGCGTTCCGCTCCTCCTCCTGCGAAATGCAGGAAAGTAACGGGCCCGGGCCGGCAATCAAGCCCGCATATCGTTCATCATCATCAAATTCTTTGCATTCGGCGGGAGCTGAAAGGCTCAATGCCCTGGATGGGTACCGGAAGAGGCGGGCTCTACATACACTTCGGCGTCCGAATCGTCCTCGCGGCCGGCATTGCGGCGCTCATGCTTAAGCTCGATCGTGCAGAGGAGACCGTCGGTCTCAAAGCACCAATCCACCTTGGCGTTGGCGAGGCCACGCTCGATCAGCCGTGAGCCTAATCCGCGTTGCGAAGGCGGCGAAACCGGCGGCCCGCCGGATTCGACCCAATTGATGTCGATGAATTCGCCGCTGCCGTTTGGTCGGATCTTCCAGGTGACATCGACTTTTCCCGTATCGGCGGAGAGCGCACCGTATTTGCGGGCGTTGGCGCCAAGCTCGTGCAGCAAGGCCCCCAGGCCCACGACCTCGGCCGGCGAGAGCATCACGAGCGGACCTTCGAGTTTCACCCGCTCGTTCATCTCCGGACACGATACGGCAAGCTGTGTGGAAGCCAGCTCGCTGAGAGAGGCACCGCCCCAGTCGCGCGCAAGCAGCAGATTGTGCGCGCGCGCCAAGGCCTGCAGCCTGCCCGTGAAGGACTCCGCGAAGGCTTGCGGCGAGGCTGCGGTGCGTAGGCTTTGCTGGGTGATGGCGAAGATTACCGCAAAGGTGTTGTTGACGCGATGCGCAAGCTCGCGGAGCAGAACCGTCTTTTCCGCCTCGGCGCGCTTGCGCTCGGTGATGTCCTGAAAACAGCTCACGCCGCCAACGAGATTGCCGTCGTCATCGAGAAGCGGGTCGAGATTGGCGAGAATCGTGATGCGCGTGCCGTCGGCACGCTCGATGACCAGCTCACGGTCATGCTGAGGCACTCCGGTCTGCAGCAGCAGAGCCATGGGGCTTTCGTCGTGCTCCACGGGGGTGCCGTCGAGCCGATAGGCCTTCTGAGCGCCGCAGAAGCGGTTCTCCGCCGCGCCGAGAGAAGGCGCATGGCCCCAGAGCGCCGCGGCGCGCTGATTGTACTGAACCAGCGTTCCGTCAATATTGCAGATAGAGAGTCCAACGGGCAGCCGATCCAACAGACCGTCCGCAGAACTGAAGTTCTTCTCTACAGCGCGGGAGATCACGGACACCGGCACACTGCGTGCGCGCGCATGTAAGCTCGCCATTTAATCTGCCTTTTTGTATGCTTTCGTTATGCTGTGCCTAGTTAGTAATGCGCCGCCACAAACAGAAGTTCCCCGACAACGGGATTCAAACAGGCAAGAAATTTCCCTGAGGGGTTCGCTGCGCGCCCTTCATCAAACGGCCGCATCCTTAGGTTTCTCAAGGATCAGGCGGTAGCAATCGAGGTTGCGCGATAAAAATTCGTAGGCGGCACCCCACAAATAGAGCCGGAATTTCCGAAATTCGAAGTCGCCGAATGATTTCTGCACGGCGTCTTTGCTGGCATCCAGATTCCTTGCCCATTGCTGGAAGGTGAGGAAATAGCTCCAGCGGTCGTTGTGAATTTCGAGAACCTCGAACTCGGTCTTGTTCATCTTGTTGAGGAAGTCGTCGAGGACGAGGAAGGAATGGTTGCCGGGATAGATGTGGCGAACCATGAAGGTCGACAGCTCATATTTCTTCCGCGCGGCGCTGCCATCGAGGAAGACGCGGCCGCCGGGCTTCAGCAGCTGATAGAATTTGCGCAGGACGCGCTCGTAGTTCGGCAGATGCTCGATCACGCCCATGATGACGATGGAGTCGAACTGCTCCTTCGGCTCGAAGTCGTAGAAGTCGGTGAGCTCGATATCGAATCTGTCGCCGAAATTCGCGAGCTTGTTGCGCAGATAAGCCTGCGAGACCTCTGAATTCGTGATGCCGGTGAAGCGCACGCCTGCTTGCAGGGCATGGCCGGCAAAGGCGCCCCAGCCCGGCCCAATTTCGAGCACGCGCTTACCGGGGCCGAGATTGCATTGCGCGATGGCCCAGTCGAATTTCCGTTCCAGCGCCGTCGCCAGCGACTCCTCGTCGTTCTCGTAGATGCCCTGGCTATAAGCGGGGAACACGGGATCGAGAAAGCTCTCGAACAGCTTCGGGTCCGCATTGTAGTGCGAGGAGATCGCCTGCTTGTTGGTGTAGACCTGACCGACCAGAAGCGGCTGCACGAATCGCCAAGCCGCGACCAGAGGGTGGCGATCATCCAGCGAGGCGCGCAACGCAAAGGGCCTTAGCATGTCGCCCTCGATGTCGATGTCGCCTCGAAGATAGGCCTCGGCGATATCGCCTTCATCGAGCGTGCGGAGCGCCTTCAGCGCGCGGTCATTGTGCAAGGCGACGTGAAACGCCGCATCGCCGTTCCCGAAGCTGCGCCGCTCTCCGTTCGGCAACGCAAGCGAGAACGGCGTCTCGACGCCACTCACGCGGTTCAGAAAACTATCCACCGCCGTTGCTGCTGACATTCCGGATCCCCGCTTTTACTTGCTCTTGACCGCGTTCGCGCGCGCGATTGGGCGGATTGTGCCCCGGATGGTCCGGGAAGGAAATGGCTTCAATCAGCCCAAGTTGTTGCCGAACAGCCGTCTGACCCGGCTATGATCGGCCACGTTCAAGGGGAGTTTCGTATGTTCGACATCAGGTTCTGTTCAAAGTTTCTGTTTGCCCTCGTCGTCGCTGTCGGCATTGACGGCGCCCGCGGCGAAGCGGCCGCTCTGCATGAGGTGGAGCCGGCATCGGTCGCGGGGAAGCCGGGATCTATCATCAGGGTATGGCCGCTCCAGGGCGGCGGCCCCACGGGCGCGGATTCCTTCCGCATTCTCTATCGCTCGACGGGATTGAACGGCGAACCGATCGCGGTGTCGGGCTCGATCTTCATCCCGTCAGGGCCGCCGCCCGCGGGTGGCCGCAACGTGATCGCCTGGGCGCATCCGACCACAGGCGTGGTGCCGTCCTGCGCGCCGTCGTTAATGCCCGACGATGCAGGCATGATCTGGGGTCTCGCCGATATGCTTGCCCAGGGCTATGTGGTGACCGCGACCGACTATCCCGGCCTCGGGACGCGAGGGCCGCACCCCTATCTCATCGGCGTGAGCGAAGGCCGCGCGGTGCTCGATTCCGTGCGCGCGGCGCGCGACCTGCCGAGCGCCGGCGCGTCGAATCGCTTCGCGGTGTGGGGACACAGCCAAGGCGGGCACGCTTCGCTTTATACCGGCGAGCTTGCCGCGAGCTATGCGCCGGACCTCAAGCTTGTCGGCGTCGCGGCGGCGGCGCCCGCAACCTATCTCGTGGAGCTGTTCGATGCCGACGCTGAAAGCGCCACTGGCAAGGAGCTTACCGCGATGGCACTCTACTCCTGGTCGGCGCTCTACCATCATCCGGCATCCAGCCTTGTCGAACCCGGAGCCATGGGCGTCTATGAGGCCATGGCGCGCGACTGCATCGAGTCGGTGCCGGAATTCGTCGCGCTCGACAAAGCAGAGACGCCGCTCAGCAAGGAACGGTTTCTAAAGGCGGACCCTACCGAGACAGAACCCTGGCGATCCATCATGCTGCGCAATACGCCGGGCCAAGCGCCCGCAGGCGCACCCGTGTTCATCGCGCAAGGCAGCGCCGATACGACGGTGCGCCCGGACATCACGGTGAAGTTCGCAACCGCACTCTGCAAGCAGGGGGCCCGCGTTCATTTCATCAAGCTTCCAGGCGTCACACATACCTTCGCCGCGAAGGACAGCGTGCGCCAGGCGCTTGCGTGGATGCGCGATCGCTTCCGCGGCGCGCCGGCGCCGACCAATTGCGGGAACTGACGAAGCCCGGCCGTGCAGCGGCGGCCGGACCCTGTTGCGTTGCCTTTAGAAAATGAGCTTGCCCGCGGTGATGGCCATGATCAGGATCACGAGGAAGATCACGAGAAAGATAAAGAACAGGATTTTCGAGAGCTGTCCCGCGCCGCGCGCCACCCCGGAAAAGCCGAGTGCGCCCGCGACAAGCGAGATCACCAGGCAGATCAATGCCCATTTCAATAGGCTCATAGTGCCCGCTTGCCTGGGAGGACGGCAGCGCCGCCCTCGTTCTGCTTGAGGCACGGGTAAGGCGCCTCAGGGACGCAACCCTATAGGAGTCGCGGATCGGCGCGAAGAGTGGAGCGCCGCGACTTAATGGGTGATCCGGATCACCGTGTTGGAGCGTCCGGCCTGGCTTACGAGCGTGTAGAGCTGCGCGGCATTGGAGGGATGCAGCCGGATGCAGCCATGGGACGCGGGACGGCCTAGATGCTTGATCTCGTAAGAGCCGTGAATGGCGTAATTGCCGCTGAAGAAGATCGAATAGGGCATCGGCGAACCGTTATAGATCGTCGAACGGTGATAGCGCACGAGCGACTGCGGCTTGAACGTGCCGGTCGGGGTGTGGTAGCCGCGCCTCGCGGTTGAGACCGGCCAGCTATAGCGGGGTGCGCCATTGACATAGACGTCCATGCGCTGGCCCGAGAGCGAAACCTTGGCAACGACGCCGGGCTGGGCAAAGGCCGGAAGGGCCATGGCAACGATGAACAGCGCAGCTAAAAGAACAGACTTTCTCATCAATTTACTCCCTCAACGCGAGTTACAATTCAGTTGGCCGAGGCGCCAGGCCAGTCCATGACGCGAGCTTAGAGACCGCGCCTGAACATCTCCTGAACAGGCTTATTCGGTCGCGTCCTGGCGCACCGTCAAGCAATCCGAAAGAGCCTGACGTTCTAATTGCGGCCATCATTTGTGCTAGGCTTACGGACTAAGGGCCGGGCAAGACCCGGATCGAGGGCGATGCGAAAGCTCATTTTCTGCCTGCTCACGCTGCTCATTTGCGAGAGTGCGGTAGCCCAGCAAATTCACGCGCCTGGAGCGGCGCCGCAGGCCGCCGCCAAGCCAGCCGCCGAGAAGGCGCCGGTGAAAAAGAAGAAGCCGGAGCCGAAGGGTCCGCCCGCGAAAGAGCTGTTCGGCACGGTCGATTCGCCCGCGCCGCTCGCCGCGCGCGCCATCGGCTCCTATGCCAAAGGCTGTCTTGCGGGCGGCGCGGCCCTTCCGATCACCGGGCCGGACTGGCAAGTGATGCGGCTGTCGCGCAACCGTAATTGGGGTCATCCCCGCCTCGTCGACTATATGGAGCGTCTTGCGAGCGATGCGCGCGCGCTTGACGGCTGGCCAGGCCTCCTTGTCGGCGACATGGCGCAGCCGCGAGGCGGCCCCATGCTGACCGGCCATAGCAGCCACCAGATCGGGCTTGATGCCGATATCTGGCTGACCGCGATGCCGGAACGGGTGCTGACCGCGCAAGAGCGGGAAGACATCAGCGCCGTCTCGATGCTCAAAGACCCCTTCACCGTCGATCCGAAAGTCTGGACGCCGCTGCACACGAAGCTCATCCGACGCGCCG
Source organism: Methyloceanibacter sp. (assembly GCF_050999895.1). Lineage (GTDB taxonomy): Bacteria > Pseudomonadota > Alphaproteobacteria > Rhizobiales > Methyloligellaceae > Methyloceanibacter. The sequence continues at coordinate 7,565 of NZ_JBPCOU010000021.1, forward strand.
CCTCCTACCCGCAGGTCGCGCGGATCTTCGTGCATCCTGCAATCAAAAAGGTCCTTTGCGAGCAGGCCGGGAAAGACCGCGCCTTTCTCCGGAAGGTGCGGCCGTGGTGGAACCATTACTACCACTTCCATGTCCGCCTCACGTGCCCGCCCGGTCTCGCGGGGTGCGAGAACCAGCCTCCCGTGGGTGACGATGACGGTTGCGGCCAGCAATTGAAGGATTGGTACGCCATGCTGCGCAAGGCCGCGATCGAAGCTGCGAAGGCGCCCCAACCCGGCGCGAAGCCCTGGAAGGGGAAGCCGGCGCTTACGCTCGCCCAGCTTCCGCGCGAATGCGGCACGGTCCTGAAGGCTGGAGGTCATACGCCGGTCGTGGCGGATGCAGGCACCCTGCCGGCCGCGCTCAAGGTAGCCGCCGGAAAGGATGCCGGCCCGCCGCTGCCCAAACTCGATCAGGCGGCGTTGAATGCGCTGGTCGGAGGACAGAGTGCCGGCATGCCGCTTCCGGACCGCAATCCGAACCGGTAACCCCTTCACCACAGTGACGCAATCAGGCACAATCGCCTTATGCTGGAATGGCGAGCAAGCCGAGGCGAGCGTCAGCGCAATGTGCTGGGCGAGCCGTTGCAAACCTGCTCGGACCGGCCGCTGACCGGGTTCTATCGCACCGGCTGCTGCCACACGGGGCCCGAGGATCTCGGCCTGCACACGGTGTGCGTGGAGATGACGACAGAGTTTCTCGCCTTCTCCAAAGCGCGCGGCAACGATCTGTCCACGCCGCAGCCGGATTTCGGGTTTCCCGGTCTCAATCCCGGCGACCGCTGGTGCCTTTGCGCGGAACGCTGGCGAGAGGCCTTCGAGGCCGGCAAGGCGCCGCGCGTCATTCTCGGCGCGACGCATGAGGCAACGCTCGAGATTGTCGAGTTGGACGATCTGAAGCGCTACGCCATCGATCTCGCTTAAGCGCTCCGAGCGACGCGCCGGCGTCAATAGAGCTCACACCTCTAATTGATGAAGACCTCGGCGGGACGGCGCTTTTGGCCGAGCCAATAGAACAACACGCCAAGCAGGCCGAACACGAGCCAGGTCGGCGCCTGAAGAACCGAGGTGATGACGGGGTTCCAGAGGAACGCGCCGATATTAGTCTCGATGGCAGTTTTTACAGCGTTGAGAGAGGTCGGGCTAAGCTCGGCCCATTGCGTCGAAACCGGCGTGACAACCCACGAGCCGCCACCGCCCAAGCTCTTAGTGGCATCGACCACAGCCGCCACCATGGCGAGGAGCAGGAACCAGACGCCGAATACGCGAAGCAGAAAGAGCATGACCGATCGGGGCGATTTTTTGTGTCCGACCTTACATAGGCGATTGCGGGCCGGTGTTCAAACCCCTACACGCGCGGGCGGTCGCGCTTGAACGCATGAGTCGCTCAGCTATAGTGCGGCGCTTTGTTCGTGGGTCTAGGGAGAGGTGGCCGAGTGGTCGAAGGCGCACGCCTGGAAAGTGTGTAGGCGGGTAACCGTCTCGAGGGTTCGAATCCCTCCCTCTCCGCCAGCCGCAGCAGGACGCCCTGCACCTCCTAGTTAAGCCAGATCATCTTCAGTTAGTGACGCTAATTTTGCGCTGTGGAATCTTTGCCAACCGCAACTGAGGGGTGGAACGTTCAATATGGCCGCCTTATCAAGATTATTTTGGTTTCCGTGTTTGCGGTTGTCTGTTTCGCCACCCCCGCGCCAGCTTCTCCGGCCATTCTTGGGTATGCCCCGTCTCCGTCTTCGATGCCCTGGTGGATGTCGATTTCAAATGCGGGTTGGTGAACGGAAAGCTAGTCTGCGGCAAAAAACAGGGAGGCCATAACAAGAACGACGACGACGACGACGACGACGATGATCGCGGGAAGGGGAAGAAGAAAAAGGACGCTCAATCCGAACTGAGCGAGTGCACCATCCAGGAACCAGGTGGAGGTGGCGGCTGCAAGACCGGGTTCAAGCGGGTCTGCGAGAAAATGAAAAGCGGCAAGAAATGCTGCGGCTGCGTGCCAGATAGAGATGCGGCCCCTAAAGATGTGGCCCCCTGCCGAAAGAATCGAGGATCACCCCTGCTTCCAGCATTGCAGCCTCAAATGCAGTGGCCCGCCTGACGAGGCTCGACAAGCCTGCGTGCTCGACTGTTTGCAAAGCACTAACTGCTCACCGCACTAAAAGTGCAACGCGCGACGAATTACTTCTGAAGGTATCGGTATGCGGATTAATCCGGCGGCGCCTTCCTCTCAAGCACGCGCCTTCAGAGTAGGGTCGGGCGGAGATGCGAGACTCAAGCTGATTTTGACGATCGGTTGGGATCCAAGCATCCGACAGTAAAGCCTCTCGACCTCAAGGCGCCGGCTCCGGGAACCAGCGCCTTGCGGTTTAGGGCCTAGAAGCCAATCCAAACGCCGCCACGGCCATAATAGCCGCGGCCCGTACCCGAATCGCGCCACCTGTACTTGGCGCGGTCGTTATCGGCCCACTTCCAGTCGTCGTCATAGACCTGGAGATTCACCTGGGGCGGATAAGTGTGGCGGTCTTTCACCTTCCAGCAGTCGCCGTCTTCATTGCAGACAACGGCGGCAGACGCACCGGTCGAGATGACAAGGGCGCCGGCGATGCCCAAAAGAGCGCTTCCGAAATATTTCTCCATGGTTTTTTCTCCTGAGTCGCGTTTGCTATACCCCTAAACGCTTCGCCCGCTGCTTGGTTCACTCCAAGGAGGCGTGGTTTTGAGTGATTTCTGGCGAACTGACGCGTCCACGGGCGTGCCGATGTTGCGGGATAACGGCGCTCCCGCGCCGCTAGAAGGGGCCCGAGGCGCGTGGAGCGGTTAGCGGGTGGCGTCGTGGACCTCTTCGCGAACTTCTTTCTGGATGAGGCCAAGAGAGCGGCGCACCTTGGTCATCGCCACATCCCAATTCACGATTTTCTGCGACTCCGCTTCTGTCGGCGCATCGGCGCGATCAAACGTGTCCAGGAAGAACACGACCAAAACGATGAGCAGCACGCCGGTGATGATCCCTGAGAGAAAACGCATCGCTAGCCTCCCTGATGACTTCTTTGAGAACGCAACAGTGCCTCACGCCGTTCCGATCGATACGCGGTGACGACAACCGGAATTGACGGCCGCAGCTACGCCATTTTGACGTTCCGTTCGCGTTCCCAGAAGCGCAAATCGCGGCACGACGCCACGAATTTCGCGGCATCCTTGGGCGCGTTCAGTTCGAGGCAGCCTGCGTCGAGATCGCCGGCAAGCCCGGCCTTCTCGAACAGCGCCATGGCATCGGCGCTGTAGGCGATGAACTTGCAATGCGCGAACGCGTCGTTGACGAAGTCCTTGGCCGCCGACGCGCGGGAGAGAGCGCTTGCGCCTTCCCCCGAGACGAGAACAGCAACGGCGTCGTAAAGCACCGAAGGTCCGCCGTCGATTTTCTGCTTGGCCTCGATCCAGGTGCCGTCGCTCGCTTCAACGCCCCCGACCATCGGCGCGACGAACTCGATGAGCGCGCCTTCCTTCTCGAGCGCAGACTTCAAGCCTTTCACCAAAGCGATATCGACGCCATCGGTAATCAGCGCGCCGACCTTGCGGCCCTTGAAGTTGCCGGGCCCATTGAGGAGGATGGAGAGCTTGGGCGACGGCTTCAGGTCTTTGGTGGGCATGGCGGCATCGGCCGGCTTCGGCGTCCCTTCCATACGGAGGCCGTCGACGACGGTCTGGGCGAGATCCTCGTCGACATTCAGAAGATGCGAGACGACGCGCGCCCGGATTTCCGGCGTCTCGACCTTGGAGAGTTCGAAGGTGAAGGCGGCGGCGATGTGGTTCTGTTCCGTCTCGGTCTGCGAGATGTAGAATTGCCGCGCCTGGCTGTAATGGTCGGCGAAGGTCTCGGAGCGGACGCGCTCCTTGCGGCCTTCGATCTCTTCGGGGAACGAGCTGAAGCCGGTCTTCGGCGCCTCGCGCGCGCCGCCGATCTCCGGCCCCCAAGAGTTTGGTTCGTAGTTGGCGCGGCCCTTGGGGTTGTGAAAGGCCATGTGGCCGTCCTGCTGGAAATGATGGAAGGGGCAACGCGGCGCGTTGACCGGCAGATGCACGAAGTTCGGGCTGCCCAAGCGCTTCAACTGCGTGTCGAGATAGGAAAAGTTGCGGCCTTGCAGCAGCGGATCGTTGCTAAAGTCGATGCCGGGCGGGACGTTGCCGGTTTGAAACGCCACCTGCTCGGTCTCGGCGAAGAAATTGTCGACGCAACGATCGAGCACCAGCCGGCCGACAATGCGCACGGGCACATCTTCCTCGGGAATGAGCTTGGTCGCATCGAGCACGTCGAAGTCGAAACTGTCGGCGAACTTGTCGTCGAAAAGCTGCAAGCCCAGCTCCCACTCCGGATAGTCGCCGAGCTGGATCGCATCCCAGAGATCGCGGCGGTGAAAGTCGGGGTCGGCGCCGTTCAGCTTCACCGCCTCGTTCCACACCACGGACTGCATCCCCTGTTTTGGCTTCCAGTGAAACTTGACGAAGGTTGACTTCCCACGCGCGTTGACGAGTCGGAACGTGTGGACGCCAAAGCCCTCCATGAAGCGGAAAGATCGCGGGATGGTGCGATCCGACATGATCCACAGCGCCATGTTGATCGACTCCGGCGACAGCGAAATGAAATCCCAAAAATTATCGTGCGCGGTTTGCGCCTGCGGAAAACCACGATCAGGCTCCTCCTTCGCGGCGTGGATGAGATCGGGAAATTTGATCGCGTCTTGAATGAAGAAGACGGGGATGTTGTTGCCGACAAGGTCCCAGTTGCCTTGCTGCGTGTAAAGCTTGACAGCGAAGCCTCGCACGTCGCGCGCCATGTCCGCTGAGCCCTTATTGCCGGCAACGGTGGAGAAGCGGACAAAGGCTTCGGTTCTTTCGCCCGGCCTCTGAAAGAGATCGGCGCTGGTGATGTCGGAGAGAGATTTATAGGTCTCGAAGAAGCCATGCGCTCCGAAACCGCGCGCATGCACGACCCGCTCCGGAATCCGTTCATGATCGAAATGAAAAATCTTCTCGCGAAAATGCTGATCTTCGAGAAGGGTCGGACCGCGCGATCCCGCCTTCAAGGAGTTCTGATCGTCGGAAACCGGGATGCCCTGTTGGGTGGTGAGGACAGGCACGTCGCCGTCCGCGACCTGATGGGTCTCGCCGCCGGTGCCGCGCAGGATCTTCTGCACGCCGAGCTTCGCCGGCCGCAGCGTCGCATTCGAATTTTGCTTTGCCATGGATTCCGCTTTGTACGAGGGACGGGTACGCCCCGGGCCACCAGCGCCGCGAGACCCGGGTTTAACCCGGCTGCTTAGCGCCCGTTCCCTTCAAATCAGCGGAAATCTTCGTTTAGTCCTGCGGCAGACTTAGCACTGCCGCATCGTCACGGCCTGCGACGAACGCATGCCAATGGCCTTCGCTGCGCCATGGGAAAGGTCCAGCGAGTAACCCTTGGTGAAGGGGCCGCGATCATTGATGCGGACCTTGACGGTCTTCCCGGTCTTCGGATTGCCGACCATCAGGCAGGTGCCGAACGGCAGTGAGCGGTGAGCAGCGGTGTGGCCGTCCGGGTTGAACATTTCGCCGTTCGCAGTGCGATTGCCGCGCAGCTCGTTGCCATACCAGGTGGCGCGAACTTGTGTCGCCGCGAGAGCAGGTGTGGCGACGAATGCCGCGATCAGCGCGACAGGGATCATGCGTCTCATGGTTGTTTCCCTCTTGGTTGTTCTGCCCCCAAGGCGGGTGCGGGGAACCAAGGCTTGGGCTTTGATTCCGTTCAGAATCCGGCCAATCTGTGGGAGAATGAGGCAGGACGTCCAGCTCTCGCCCTATTTGGCGCAGTCAGACTGAGGACGTTCCCAAAATGCGACGCAGAAGATCGCTGGTGATCGTGACGATGCCTTGTCACGCGGCTCGTAGTCGCCGCCGAGCACGGTGCTGAATCGTCTCCGTCCGCACCGGCGGGCTTGGCCAAAACCGGCGGGGGCGTTCTTCCGGATCTGACTTGCGGTTTGCGGCAAATGAACCCTTGCAGTCCCGGCGCGGTTGGGCCCAATGCTGCCGCCGACCAAGAAGGCTCGAGTTCCGCGCATGGCGATGCAAGCGAAATTGCCCGCCCCCCAAGGAGCGGCGGAGGGGACAGTTGTCGCGGTGCTGGCGGCGATCGGCGTCTGCCACATGCTCAACGACGTCATCCAGTCGCTGATCATGGCGATCTATCCGATGCTGAAGACGAATCTCGACCTCGATTTCGTCGAGATCGGGCTCATCACCTTCACATTCCAATTCACGGCTTCGGTGCTCCAGCCGGTGGTCGGCTATTACACCGACCGCTACCCCACGCCCTATTCGCTCGTGCTTGGCATGGCGTCGTCGCTTGCCGGGCTCGTGCTGATCGCGTTTGCATCGAGCTATACGATGGTCCTCGCCGCCGCGGCGTTGATCGGCATGGGATCATCGGTGTTTCACCCGGAATCCTCGCGCGTCGCGCGGCTCGCTTCCGGTGGACGCCACGGGATGGCGCAATCGGTGTTTCAGGTCGGCGGCAATTTCGGTACAGCGCTGGGACCCTTGCTCGCCGCCTTCATCGTCCTTCCCTACGGCCAGCACACGATCGCGTGGTTTTCCATCGTGGCGCTGCTCGGCATGGCGCTGCTCGCGGGTGTCGGCACTTGGTACGGCAAGACGCTGAAGATCGAGCGCGCCAATCCATCCAACGAGCTGAAGGCCATCGCGGAACTCGGCCGCAAGGAGGTCGCAGCCTCGATCGTGATCCTGATGGCGCTGACCTTCTCCAAGCATTTCTACCTCGTCAGCATCACGAGCTTTTACATTTTCTACCTGATCCATGAGTTCGGCCTATCGGTCGAGAGCGCGCAGCTTTACCTGTTTCTGTTTCTCGGCGCGGTGGCGGCAGGAACCGTGATCGGCGGCCCGATCGGCGACCGTATTGGGGCAAGGCGCGTGATTCTGTGGTCGATCATCGGGGTGCTGCCATTCACGCTCGCGCTGCCTTATGTGGGCCTATTCTGGACCGCGGTGCTCAGCGTCATCATCGGGCTCATTCTGGCTTCGGCGTTCCCCGCCATCCTCGTTTATGCCCAGGGCATGATCCCGGGCCGGGTCGGCATGGTTGCGGGCCTGTTTTTCGGCCTCGCCTTCGGCATTGCCGGCATCGGAGCGGCCCTGCTCGGCTGGCTCGCCGACGCGACGAGCATTGAATTCGTTTACCATGTCTGCGCCTTCCTCCCGGCCATCGGGCTCCTCGGCTATTTCCTGCCGGAAACGACCAAGCCAAGGCAGCGTAGGCCGCGAAAGGCAAAATAGGCGGGACAGCGGACTCTTTCGGGCCGCACTCCGTTCCCAATTTTGTCGATATTGCGATGCAACCTGCGGACTCAAGCGAGCGTTGCTCGCCGGGAGGACTCCCATTTTTTTGAAGCTGTCTACTGGAGGTGCGCCATGCGCGACATCCGCAGCGATCTGCAAGATCGCGCTCATCACATCGAAGAGCAGCTCAACGGCGCCCAGGCGCATTTCGAACGCAGGATTGAGCAATTGCAGAGCGAGCGCGACGCGCGCATTGCCGAACTGAACGCAGAGCTAGCGGCGGTGAGCAAGCTCTTGGAGTCCGAGACGCGCCGGCTCGGCGGCCAAGGCGCCCTACAAAGCGCACCACAGGCTCAGCAAGGTGCCGGTCCGCAGGCAGCGCCGCAGTCGCCACAGGGCGAGCAGCAAGCACAGCAACAGACGCAGCCTTTGCAGCTCGGCGATCTTCTGCTGCGCACGCTTGGCGACGGCGGCTCCCTCACAAAGGAAGAGCTGCGCGACCGGGCGGTGCAGGACGGCTATTTCCCCGATGCCGATGCGGCGGCGCGTGGCGTCTATGCCACGCTCTTCAATCTGGTGCGGGGCGGCCGTATTAGGCAGCTCCCCGATGGGACCTTCGCCGCGCTCACGGTGATGGACACGATCCGCTTACGGAAGGCGATGTAAGCCCCGTTAACGCATTTTAGCGCGCTGTGCCCGTCCATCTCCCGCGCAGGAGACTGGTCACGTCATTGCGCACCTTCTCTTCAGCATAGAGCGCGAGCGCCTTGCGATCCGCGAACTGATCGAGCGGCACCGGCGGGCCGATGCGGATTTCTGCGTCGAGCGGACCCTTGCCCAGCAAGCGCCAGGCGTGGCTTGCAAGATCCATATCTCCGTACCAGGCGACGAAATGGCGGCCGCGACGGCAGAGCGGCAGGCCGTACAGTTTCGTGTAGGTGATCGCCAGGGTCTGCACGCAGACATTCCGGTGCGTCGCCGCCTCGCCTTGCGGTTTCACCGCGGCAAACAACGCCGTCTTGAAGGGCAAGACCGTGTTCCCGTCGCTGGAGGTGCCTTCGGCAAAGAGGACGATGTGGTCGCCGGCATCGAGACGCTGCAAAATTTCGTTGGCCTTGCCGGTCACTTCGGTGCGGCGGTTGCGGTCGATGAAGACCGAGCGCTGGAGCTGTGCGAGCCAGCTCACGAAGGGCCACGATGCAACCTCCTGCTTCGCTACAAAGGAAACGGGCGCGACCGCCGACAGCACAACGATGTCGAGCCAGGAGACATGATTAGAGACGAGAAGCACACCGCCCTCCCGCGCGACGCGGCCCTCGACGCGTAGGCGCACGCCGACGATCCTGCAGACTTGGCGGTGATACCAATGCGGGAAGGTGCGGGCAAAGCGTGACCCGGTCCGGCGCAACAGGAGCTGGAGCGGCATCAGCGGAAGCGTGAACGCAAAGAACGCCGCAAGGACGAGGAACGCGCGCAAGCGTCTCATACGGCAAGCATTGGCAGGGAAAGGGACATCAAGTGCGGCTGCTAGCCCTTGCCGTTCTTGACCGGCGTACCGAACAGCTCGAGCCTGTGGCCGATCAAACGAAAGCCGAGTTCTCGGGCGACACTTTCCTGCAAGCGTTCGATCTGCTCGTTGCGAAACTCGATGACTTCACCCGTCTTGACGTTGATGAGATGGTCGTGATGGCCATGCCCTGCCTCTTCGTAGCGGGCGCGGCGATCGCCGAAATCGTGACGCTCCAGGATACCCTTTTCCTCGAACAGCCGCACGGTGCGATAGACCGTCGAAAGCGAGATGCGAGAATCGCGAGCGGCGGCGCGGCGATGCACTTCCTCGACGTCGGGATGGTCGTCAGCCTCCGAAAGCACTTGAGCAATAATGCGGCGCTGACCCGTCATGCGCATGCCCTGATCGGCGCAAAGACGCTCGAGCCGGCTGTCCCGTATCGTTTCCTTGGGCATAATCAAGGGCGTCTGAATTGTGGTGTCGGCGCACGACTTGCCGCATCATCGGGGCCTCGGCCTGAAAGGGCAAGGCTCAAGATCGCGGCATCGGCCCCATTCTCGTAATAGGCCGGGCGGCTCCCGACGGCGACGGCGCCGAAACTGCGATAGAGAAGAAGGGCCGCGTCATTGCCGTCCTCCACCTCGAAAAAAAGCCGTTTGGCGCCGGCCTCGCGGCAGGCGGCAGCCGATGCGCCGACAAGCGCCCGTGCCAAGCCTTGGCGCCGGTTATCGGGCAGCACGGCGAGCGTCAAAAGCTCGGCCTGGTCGGCAACGCCGCGGACGATGACGAAGGCTTGCGGAGAGTTATCCCCCTGCGCAGCGGCGAGCAGCGACAGACAAAGCGGCTCGGCGAGAAGCTGCGCGAACGCCGCCTCATCCCAGCAGCGGGGAAAGCAGGCGCTGTGAATCGCGGCCATGATCGCCGCGTCGCCAAGCAAGGCTTCACGAACAGAAATGGCGGAGGCGAACGGCACGATCAGCGACTCGCGGTCATCTTTGCCTGCGGCTTCGCGTCAGGCGGACGCAAATAGAGTGGCCGCAAGACCGGAATCGTCTCGTGCGCCAACAGCGCCAGCTCCGCGAGCGCTGCGGCGCGTGGCTGCAATTCTATGAGCGTCGCTTCGATGCTGCGTCCGTGCGCATTTGCGGCCTCGGTGAGCAGCGTAGCGCCGCTTCCAACAACAATCCGCAGATCGCTCGGAAGCAGGAGGGACGCATCTTGCGGGGTCAGCAGAAGCGGGCCCTCACGCCTTTGCCCGTCAGCTCCGAACAGACCGAAATAGATCATGTCGCGCCGCGCATCGACGGCGACCGCGAGAGGCGCGTCCGAGCCTTCCGTCACGTCTGCGGCGCTCGCCTCGGCGGCCATGACAGTGAGACTGTCAGTGCCCCAGAGCTTCGCTTTCATGACCAGCGCAAAGCCGCGTGCCGCCGAGATGGCGATGCGCACGCCGGTGAAACTGCCGGGTCCAACCGTCGCTACGATCAAATCGAGATCGGCGAAGTCCTGCTCCGCTTCCGCCATGACCGCGGCAACCATGGGCATGAGTGATTCGGCGTGGCCGCGCTCCATCAGCTCGTGTCGGGTGATGAGCCGCTGCGCTCTCGCCGCGCTGCGCAGCAATGCGGCGGAGCAGGCGCCCATGCTCGTATCGAGCGCGAGAATGTTCATGGGGCGGTCTAGATGATCTCGGCGATTTCGTCGAACGCGAAGCGCGGCGAGCGCGGTTTCAAGGCGCCCAGATCGCCGTAGCCGAGGCTACAGAGAAAGTTCGATTTTATGTTCGTGCCGGGGAAGAGATCGCGATCGACGCCGTCATTGTCGAAGCCGGACATCGGACTGCAATCGAGACCAAGCGCGCGAGCGGCCATGATCAGATAAGCGCCCTGCAACGTGCCGTTGCGGAAGGCGGTGTCGAAGATTTTCTTGTCTTTGCCCTCAAACCAGCTCTTGGCATTGGTGTGGGGAAAGAGGCGCGGCAGGTACTCGTAGAAATCGAGATCGTAGCCGATGATGGCGCAGACAGGCGCCTTCATCATCTTATCGCGATTGCCTTCGGAAAGATGCAACTTCAGCCGTTCCTTCGCTTGCGGCGATTTCACGAAGAGAATGCGCGCCGGACTGCAATTGGCCGAGGTCGGCCCGAGCTTCATCAGATCGATGAGCTCGTACAGGAGCGCGTCAGGGACATCCCTCGACTGCCAGACATTATGGCTGCGGGCGTCGCGAAAGAGCTGGTCGAGCGCGGTGTCCGATAGAGCCTGGTGCCGGTCGTCGGAGCCGCGGCCGTTCGTGCGGCGTGCCACGCGGTCCGTCACACCGGGCGAACCTCTTGCACCTCAGGAATAAAGTGGCGCAGGAGATTCTCGATGCCGTGGCGCAGCGTCGCCGTGGAACTCGGGCAGCCGGAGCAGGCGCCGCGCATATGCAGATAGACGATGCCGTCGCGGAAGCCCTGGAAGGTGATGTCGCCGCCATCCTGCGCGACCGCGGGCCGGACCCTCGTATCGAGCAGCTCCTTGATGGTCTTGACGGTCTCCTCGTCGGCGGGCTCGAAGAACTCGCTGTCTTCTTCGTCGGCCGACTCGCCACCGGCGTCCACGGCGTTTTCGCCGGAGAGATAATGCTCCATGATGGCGCCGAGGATGGCGGGCTTCAGATGCTGCCACTCGCCGTCGCCCTTGGTTACGCTGATGAAGTCGGTGCCGAAAAAGACGCCGTTGACCCCGTCGATCTCGAACAGGCGCGAGGCGAGCGGCGACCCCTTGCCCTCATCGGCCGTGAGAAATTCCATCGTGCCGGCATCGAGCACGGGACGGCCGGGGATGAATTTCAGGGTTGCGGGATTTGGGGTCGCTTCGGTCTGGATAAACATGGCTGCCTCGAAGGTGAAAAGCTTGCAAACCCGATTAATAGGCGGCTGATCAGCTTAGAATTATTCTAGACCATACTTGGCCCCACTGGGCGCAAAGTCAAGGCGGGCCCGGGGGTTATAGCACGCATACGCCTCCATTGCCGCGACGCGGATGCGTCCGGTGTTAGCGGAAGTCTTCCCCTCGAAGTGAGGGGGTGGCGCGCCGAAAGGCGCAAACATTTTGTGTCCGCGATCTTTGCGGATCGCGGCGGGCGCCTCGCGGCGCGCCAAACGCGGCAGATTTTTCGGTCGCCGGGCCGCGCTTCGTCCCAGATCTCCCGCTTCCCCGTGTCCGTCAGGGGTCGCGTTTGGGTTGGACCCTGGGATCGTCAGCCAGCTCCTGGTGGGGCCTCATAGTGGACCCGGGCGGAGCCCCGGCGCCGTTCCGCTTCACGACGCCTCCTGCGCGCGCCCCTTCACGGACGAAGTGATGCGGAGTGTAAGTGAGGTCCGGAGGGCGGGGATAAGTTTTTTCCGCGTGGCTTCTTTATTCGCCACCCTCACCCCCCTCCGACGCGCCTTCATTGATGCGCTATCGCTTCGCTGCATGAGCGCTTGCGCGCGTCGTGCTCCCCCACAAGGAGGGAGCGGACAGCAGTGGTGCGCTCGGCAATGGACACAGGTGTCTCAGCAAATGTCATTCCGGCGCACGCCGGAATCCAGGGGCGCGGTTGACAGAGTCTCATGCTGGATGCCGGCTTTTAGCCGGTATGACGAGAAAGACGTGGATGGACGGGACCCGCGTAGTGGCGCTATCGCTTCGCTGCTCGAGCGCTTGCCCCGCCAGACGAGTGGCTGGAGAACAGGGACGCGCAGGTTAGGCGAGCGCGAGGATCTCGTCGATGGTCAAATGGCCCGGCACAACGGTGATGGGCACCGGGAAGGTGCCGGCAAAACGGCCGCCGGCGAGGCTCGCAACGAGCGGACCCGGTCCTGAAGGATCCTTGGACGCGCCGAGGACAAGCACGCCGATATCCTCGTCCTCCTCGGTCAGCTTCGTGAGCTCCTCCGCCTTGATGCCCTCGCGCACGATCTCCTCCGGCACGATCTTATCGAAGCCCATGGCCTTCAGCTTGCGACCGAAGAGGCGGAAGACCGCCCGGGCCTTGCTGTGCCCTTCCTCGCGCGCGATCTCCTCGACGCCCAGCCAGTGCTGGAAATCGACGCCGGGCTCGATCACGTAAAGCAGCGCGAGCTGGCCATGCGTGCGTTGCGTGCGGCTCGCCGCGAAGGCAAGCGCGCTTTCGCATTCCGGCGTCTCGTCGACGACGACCAGAAATTTCCGCTTATGCCCTTCCTTGAAGATCTGCCGCAATCTGCGCTCGCGGGACTTCGCCGCCTCCGAGGGTGTCTCCTTGGCGGCGGGCTTCTTCGCCGCGGGCTTCTTGGCGGTTTCCGTGCTTTGCTTTTTCGTGGCCATCATGGGGGCGCATGCTGCCATCAGTTGGCGTCTTTGTCATGCAGCCTTCGCGCGAGTAACGCCATAGATCGCCCCAGCCGGGCGATGCGGCGTCAGCGGATGAAGCCGACAATTTCCTTGGTCTTGTCGAGGATCGGGTCGGCAATCGCATGCGCACGCGCAGCCCCGCGCTCGAGCACACGGTCGATATGGGACGGCTCGGCGAGGAGCTTCTTCATCTCGGCGCCGATCGGGACGATCTTGCTCGTGGTGAGATCGGCGAGCGCCTGCTTGAACGAAGAAAAGGACGCGTTGCCGAAATTGCGCAAGACCGACTCCTTATCGGTCTCGGCGAGAGCGGCAAAAATACCGACGAGGTTGTCGGCCTCGGGCCGCGCCTCAAGACCTTTAACCTCCGACGGCAGCGGCTCGGGATCGGTCCTCGCCTTCTTGATCTTCTTCGCGATGGCGTCGGCGTCGTCGGTCATGTTGATGCGCGTCATGTCGGATTCTTCCGACTTCGACATTTTGCGCGTGCCGTCGCGCAAGCTCATGACGCGCGTCGCGGGGCCGGTGATGAGCGGTTCGGGCAGCGGGAAGAAGCCGTCCGCAAATCCCGCGCGCGCGATCGTGGCTGCAAAGTCGTTGTTGAATTTCTGCGCGATGTCGCGGGCAAGCTCGAGATGCTGCTTCTGGTCCTCGCCAACGGGAACATGCGTCGCGTGGTAGAGCAGAATGTCGGCCGCCATCAGGTTCGGATAGACGTAAAGCCCGGCGGAAGCGTTCTCGCGGTCCTTGCCCGCCTTCTCCTTGAACTGCGTCATGCGGTTGAGCCAGCCGATGCGCGCCACGCAGTTGAATATCCACGCGAGCTCGGCGTGGCCGGAGACCTGGCTCTGATTGAAGACGATATGGTTTTCGGGATCGATGCCGGCGGCGATGAAGGCGGCGGTGACCTCGCGCGTATTGTGGGCAAGCTCGTCGGGGTCCTGGAACACGGTGATCGCGTGCAGGTCGACGACACAATAGAGGCAGTCATGCTCGGCCTGGAGCGCGACGAAGCGCGTGATGGCGCCGAGATAATTGCCGAGATGGAGATTGCCGGTCGGTTGCACGCCGGAAAAGACGCGCGTCTTGGTGTTCGTCTTTTCCATGCCTCGCCCCCAATCGTGCGCGGTTATGACGTGGCTGCCAAAGCCGCGCAACCCTATCGGCCTCGAGCCGCTCGCAGGCTCTTAAGCAGAGATCTCAGTCGCATCGCGCCGAAGAGCTCGGCCGCACCGGCATAGGTTGTAAGCCCGCTCCCGACCAGCAGGAGAAGCGCCCCGACGCGCGTCAGAAGGCCGTTCTCGGGCGCGAACCAGGGCGCGAGCAGGCCGGTCAAAAACCAGACCACAACCCCCATGACGACGGTCGCGGCGGCGATGCCGAGAAAGGCGCGGCGGACAGCTTCGTCGAGTTCGAACTCACCCCGGGACCGGAGCGTGCCTGCGAGCAGGGCGACATTCAGCCAGCCGGAAAGTGCGAGCGCAATGGCGATCCCCGTCGCGCCCAGGAAGGTGAAGAGGACGATGCTGAGGACGAGATTGAATCCCAAGCTGATGCCGGCATAGATCATGGGCGTCTTGGTATTCTCGCGGGCGAAGAAACCCGGCTGGAACACTTTGACCAACACGAAGGCGGGAAGGCCGATGGCGAATGCGGACAGGAGGTCCGCTGTCGCGCGCGAGTCGATGGCGGTGAAGGCGCCGCGCTCGAAGAGGACGCGGATGATCGGCCCGGACGCAAGGAACAAGGCGGCCGCCGCCGGCAAGGTCAGGAGCAGCGCGATCTCCAGCGCGCGGTTCTCGCTCGCAAGCGCAGCCGCATGGTCGCCCTTCCGCAGCTTGTGGCTCAAGTCTGGCAGCAAAACGACGCCGATGGCGACGCCGATCACCCCGAGCGGGAGCTGGAAGATGCGTTCGGCATAATAGAGCCAGGACACGACCCGATCTTGCAGCGTGGCGATGATGGTCGCGATGACCATGGTGAGCTGCGCCATGCCGCCGGCGATGAGGCCGGGCACGGCACGCGCGAGGAGCTTGCGCATATCGGGGGTGAGGCGGGGGCGCAGCAGCGCCAGCCCCATCTTGATCCTGGTGGCCGCGGCGGCGACGAGGACGACTTGCAGCACGCCGGAAGCGGCGACGCCCCACGCGAGCGCGATGCCTGCCGTGGAATTCGGCCCGATGCCGAACGCGACCAACCCCAAAAGCACGCCGATCAGCACGACATTCAGAAGAGTGGGTGCGAAGGCGGCGAGGGCGAAGCGCCCGAAGGCGTTGAGGATTCCGGTATAGAGCGCAACGAGCGACATGCAGACGAGATAAGGGAGCGCGATCCGCGCCAGCATGACGGTGAGATCGAACTTGGCGGGATCGGAGACAAAGCCCGGGGCGAGCGGCAGCATCAGCCAGGGCATGAGAATCTCACCGGCGAGGGTGAAGACCACGAGCAACAGGGTCAGTCCCGCAAGGGCCTCCTCGGCAAAGCCGCGCGCAGCATCGTCGCCCTCGCCGTGGAGGCGGGAAGTAAAGAAAGGGATGAAGGCCGCATCGAACGCGCCCTCGGCAAAGAGGCGCCGGAACATGTTCGGCACGCGGAAGGCCACGAAGAAGGCGTCGGCGACGGCGCTCGTGCCGAGCACCGCCGCGATCAGCACATCGCGTACGAAGCCGAGCACGCGGCTGAGGCTCGTCATCGCGCCGACAGTCGCGAATGCGCGATAGAACGCCATGGCTAACCTGCGACGGAATGGGTCAAGGGCGTTGGGCTACCGCCTGCCGGCGCGGCACAAGCGCCTTCAGCAGGCGCTCGCGGATGGTGCCGATCCGGGTCGAGCTCGTGATCTTCTTGCCCGTCAGGTCGGTGACGTAGAAGACGTCGACCGCCTTCTCGCCGAAGGTGGCGATATGGGCAGACGCGATGTCCAAATTCATGTCGGAAATCTCACGGGTGACGTCATAGAGGAGACCGGGACGGTCGAGACCGTTGATCTCGATCACGGTCAGCGCATCGGAGAGCGTGTTGTCGATCACGACTTGCGGTTCGACGGTAAAGGCGGAGAGGCGCGATTTCGGCTTCCGCTTGGTGCGAACTAATTCGGCAAGGCGTGCCTCGCCCTTCAACATAAGCTCGATATTGGACGCGATCTTGCGCGCGCGGCGCTCCTCGTCCTCGGCGTGGTCGAACTCTCGCTCCAGGTGAATGGTGTCGAGCGCCATGCCGTCGCGGGTGGTTGAGATCTGCGCATCGACGATGTTGGCGCCAGCGCCGGCGCAGGCGCCCGCGACAAGGGCCAGAAGGCGCGGGTGGTTCGGCGCCAAAAGCGTGATCTCGGTCACGCCGCGAAATGCGTCGGTGGAGATATGCGTGACCAAGCTTCGGTTCTGCGCCAGAGCATCGCGGAGCAGCTTAGCATGTTCGACAATCACATCGAGATCGGTCCTGAGCCAATAAGCCGGATAATGCCGCTCGATGAATTGCTCGAGATCGTTCTGCGGCCAGTCGGTGAGGCGCTCCTTCAGCGCATCCTGGGCACGAGACACCCGCTCGCTGCGGCTCAAGGTGAGGTGGCCGCCGCCGAGCACGGGCTCGGTTTCGAAATAGAGCGTGCGCAGGAGCTGACCCTTCCAGCCGGTCCAGACGCCAGGGCCGACGGCGCGAATATCGGCGACGGTCAGAACCATCAACAGCTTCAGCCGCTCGCGGCTCTGCACCAGAGCGGCAAAATCGCGAATGGTCTTTGGGTCGTTGAGGTCGCGGCTCTGCGCGAACTGGCTCATCGCGAGGTGATGCTCGACGAGCCAGACGGCTGTTTCCGACTCCGAGGCGCTAAGACCGAAGCGCGGGGCAAGCTCGCGCGCGATCTGCGCACCGGCGACGGAATGATCCTCGTCCCTGCCCTTGGCGATGTCGTGCAGGAGCACCGCCAAGTAGAGCGCGCGGCGACTGTCGATGGTGCGGATGATTTCGGTGGAGACCGGATGCTCGATGGCGTACCTGCCGCGCTCGATGCCGGAGAGAAATCCGATGGTGCGGATCAGATGCTCGTCCACGGTGAAGTGGTGATACATGTTGAACTGCATCATGGAGACGACGCGGCCAAAGGCGGGAATGAAACGGCCTAGCACGCCCGCCTCGTTCATCTTGCGCAGCGTCCCTTCGGGATCGCGGCCGTCCATGACGAGGCGCAGGAAGAGACGATTAGCGATCGGATTGTTGCGAAGATCATCGTCGATGAGACGGAAATTGCTCCGCACCTGACGCAGTACCTCCGGCGAAAACGAGGCTTGGTGCTCATCGGCGAGCACGAAAAGCCGGATGAAGTTCACCGGGTCCTTGGCGAAGGCGTCCCTGCTCACCGCGGAGATGCGGCCGTTCTCGATGCGGAAATCCGACGTGCGCCGCAGCTTGGCGCGACGGCGCCAGCCAAAGGGCGCGAGCAATGCATCGAAGGAAGGCAGCGATTTGAGCTGCTTTATCTCCAGCGCCGAGCAGACGATGCCGGTGAGGCTGCCGACTTCCTTGGCGACGAGAAAATAGTGCTTCATGAAACGCTCCACCGCGCTCAAGCCGGCGTGGCCGCGATACCCGAGCCGCTCCGCCATCTGCGTCTGCAAGTCGAAGCTCAGCCGCTCCTCGGGACGGCCGGTGAGAAAATGCAGATGACAGCGCACCGACCAGAGGAAGCTCTCGCAGCGGCGGAAGCTGCGATACTCGGTACGGGTGAAGACGCCAGCCTCGACAAATTCCTGCTCGGCCTTATCGGGATAGGGATGCTTCGCGAGCCAGTGCAGGGTGTGCAAATCGCGCAAGCCGCCTTTGCCGTCCTTCACGTTGGGCTCGACGCGGTAGCGCGAGGCGCCGGAGCGCGCATGGCGTTCGTTCTGCTCGGCGAGCTTCGCCTCGATGAAGGGGCGCGCGTTGCCCTCGAGCACGTCCTTACGAAAGCGCTGCTGAAACTCCGCATAGAGCGTGGCATCGCCGAGAATGAGGCGGGCATCGAGAAGCGCGGTGCGGATCGTCATGTCGGACAGGCTGAGACGCACGCATTGGTCGATGGTGCGGGTGGCGTGTCCGACTTTGAAGCCGAGATCCCAGAGCAGATAGAGCATGTACTCGGCGACGCTCTCGCCCCAGGCGGTCTGCTTGTAGGGCAGCAGGAACAGGAGATCGATGTCGGAGCCGGGCGCGAGCAGCCCGCGACCGTAGCCGCCTTGGGCGACCATGGCCATGCGCTCGGCGGCCGAAGGGTTTTCCGCGCGATAGACGTGGTTGGTGGTGAAATCGTAAGCGAGCCGGATCAGGGCGTCCTGAAACGCCGACAGGCCGGCGGCGCAGGCGCGGCCGTCACCATCACGTTCAAGCTGCCGCCTGGCAGCGGCGTGGGCATCCGCGACGAGGCCGCGCAGACGCTCGACAAGCGCCGTGCGCAGCGAGGAAACCTGCCCCGAATAGGCCTCGGCAAGCACCGCCGCCTCGTGCCGCATCAGGTCGAGATCAAAATAAGGCGGCTGTCTTGGTGCAGGCTGATCCATGGCGAGCCGATCTAACACAAAGGCTTTTAAGCCCCGTCACCAGAGTGAAGCAAATCTTTCAGCCGGTAGAGCGCTTCAAGGGCCTCCTTGGGAGTCATGGCATCGGGCGCAAGCTCCTTGACGGCCTGTTCGAGCCTCGATTCCATTGTCGGGACGGCGTCTCCACGTTTCGCGGCGCGGAAGAGCGGCAGATCGTCGGCAAGCTCGGACGGTTTCGGGCGGCCATCCGCCTTCTCCAACGCACTCAAGACCTCCGTCGCCCTGGCGAGGACCGGCTCGGGGAGCCCCGCAAGCTTCGCCACGTGGATGCCGTAGGACCGATCGGCAGCGCCTTTGATCACGCGATAGAGAAAGACGATGGAGTCGCGCCACTCCTTGACTTCCACCCTGGCGTTGGCGGCGGCCGGCAGCCTGTCCGCGAGCGCGGTCAGCTCATGATAGTGGGTGGCGAAAAGCACGCGGGCGCTGGTTACCTCGTGCAGATATTCGAGCGCCGCCCATGCAATGGAGAGGCCGTCGAAGGTCGCCGTGCCGCGGCCAATCTCGTCAAGCACGACGAAGGACCGCTCCGTGGCCTGGTTGAGGATCGAGGCGGTCTCGACCATCTCGACCATGAAGGTCGAGCGGCCGCGGGCGAGATCGTCGGCGGCGCCGACGCGGCTGAAGAGCCGGTCGACGATGCCGATATGAGCGTCACGCGCCGGCACGAAGGAGCCCATCTGCGCCAGCACGACGATGAGCGCGTTCTGACGCAGAAAGGTCGATTTGCCACCCATGTTCGGACCGGTGACGACGAGGATGCGCGTGCCGTTCTCTTCGCCGAGCCGGCAGTCGTTGCCGACAAAGGCGGCTCCCTGGCCGCGGCGCAGAGTCTGCTCGACCGTGGGATGGCGGCCACCGTCGACGGCAAAGACGAGACTGTCGTCGATCTTGGGACGGGCGTAGTTCTGCTCGACAGCAAGCCCGGCAAGGCCCGCATAGTGATCAAGCACGGCAAGCGCAGCGCTTGCTTCCGCCAACGCCCGGTCCTCGGCGAGAATGTCTGCGCTCAGCGCGGCAAAGATGTCGAGTTCGATCGCGAGCGCGCGATCGGCGGCGGTCGTGATGCGCGCCTCAAGCTCGGCGAGCTCGCGCGTGGCGAAACGCATGACATTCGCCAACGTCTGGCGGTGGATGAAGCTCTCGGCATGAGGCGGGTTCGTCAGGGTTGAGGCGTGCAGCGCGGTCACCTCGACGAAATAGCCGAGCACGTTGTTGTGGCGCACTTTGAGCGACTTGATGCCGGTCGCTTCCGCGTAGGCCGATTGCAGCCCGGCAATAACCTGACGGCTGCTGTCGCGCAGCTTGCGATGTTCGTCGAGGTCGGGGTTGAAGCCCTCGCGGATGAAGCCGCCGTCGCGCTTGTTGACGGGAAGCTCGTCGGCAAGCGCCGCAGAGAGCGCGGTGTGGATTTCCCCGGGCGCGGCGGCAAGGCGCTCGACAATGCCCATGAGCTCACGCGGCAGGCCAAGCGCCTGGCCGGTGCGGAAGAGCTGCGCGGCAAGTCCGCGCGCGGCAAGAATCGCATCGCGCACCGCACCGAGATCGCGCGGTCCGCCACGGCCAAAGGCGAGCCGCGCCAAGGCGCGGGCAAGATCGGGGACCGCTTTCAGCTCGACGCGCAACGTCTCGCGCAGACGCGGCTCATCGGCGAGATAGGCGACCGCGTCGAGCCTTGCCCTGATCGCGGCGATGTCGGTGATCGGACTTGCAAGCCGGCTTGCCAATTCGCGCGCGCCCGCCGCTGAAACAGTGCGATCGATGGCGGCAAGCAGGCTGCCGGCCCGCGCACCCTGGTTCGAGCGGGTGAGCTCGAGATTGGCGCGTGTCGCCGCGTCGATGAGAAGCAGATCGCCCGCACTCTGCTTGCGAGGTGCGCGCAGGAACGGAGCCTTGCCGACCTGCGTGATCTCGACATAGGTGAGCAGCCCGCCGAGTGCGGCCAGCTCAGCACGGGTGAAATCGCCAAAGGCATCGAGCGCCGCCACGCCGAGGCGGCTCTTCAGAGCACGCTCGCCGCGCACGGAATCGAAATGGGCGCGCGGGACCGGCGTCAGGCTGGCGCCGGCATCCTCGATTTGGCCGCGCAGTTGCGCATCCCCGGCCAAGTCGTCGCCGAGCAGCACCTCGCCGGGCTTAAGACGCGCAAGCTCGCCAGGCAGATCGATGAGGCTTGCCGAGCCTGTGAGCAGCTCGCCGGTGGAGATGTCGAGAGAGGCGAGCGCGAAGCCGGACTCCTTCCCGTCGCGGGGTGGCGCACGAAACAGCGCCGTGAGGAAATTGGATGAACGCGCATCGAGAAGATTGTCCTCGGTCAGCGTGCCTGGCGTCACGAGGCGCACCACGTCGCGCCGCACCACGGATTTGGGTCCGCGCTTCTTCGCCTCCGCCGGGTCCTCGATCTGCTCGCAGACCGCGACGCGGTGGCCCAGCGCGATCAGGCGCTGGAGATAGTCGTCGGCGGCATGCACGGGCACGCCGCACATCGGGATGTCGTGGCCGAGATGCTTGCCGCGCTTCGTCAGCGTGATGCCGAGCGCGCGCGAAGCGGTCTCAGCGTCGGCGAAGAACATCTCGTAGAAGTCGCCCATGCGATAAAAGAGGAGACAGTCGGCATTGGCGGACTTGATCTCCAGATATTGCGCAATCATCGGCGTGGGGACGTCGGCCGGCGCCGGAGAGGGGCGTTCGGACATCAGCGTAACTTCCTCGTCTGCCATGCCTTCCCTCGGGCGCTCCGGTGGCGCGTCATAACAATATGCAATGGCAGCCTCTGGGTGGCGAGCGCCGCCCGGCTTTAGTCCCACTCGCAATGATGGCGGCCATGCTCTGGTAAAGGGTCGGATTCGCCGCGACAAGGCCCGGGAAAGGGGCTTTCCCCGCAAGAGGGCGTCCTCTAGGGTGCGCCGCATCTGCCAACGGAGATGGATAGAATGCGGCCTTCGAAACGCGCGCCCGATGCCTTGCGGCCCGTCACGCTCGAGCGCGCGGTATCGCGCTACGCTGAAGGCTCGTGCCTCGTCCGCTTCGGCGACACGCATGTGCTCTGTACCGCGACCGCGGGCGAATCCGTGCCGCCATGGCTCAAGGGCCAGGGTCGCGGCTGGGTGACCGCCGAATATGGCATGCTGCCGCGCGCAACGCTCGATCGCACGCGCCGCGAGGCGGCCGCCGGCAAGCAGTCAGGGCGCACCCAGGAGATTCAGCGCCTGATCGGCCGCTCGTTGCGGGCTGTTACGGACCTTACCGCGCTCGGCGAAAAGCAGATCGTGGTCGATTGCGACGTGCTGCAGGCCGATGGCGGCACCCGCACGGCCGCGATCACCGGCGCCTGGGTCGCCCTGCACGACGCCATCGCCTGGATGGAGGCGCGCAACATGCTGAAAGGCAAAGCGCTGCGCGATCACGTCGCGGCGGTGTCGTGCGGGTTGTATGGCGGCGAGCCCGTGCTCGATCTCGATTATGTGGAGGATTCGACCGCCGATGCGGACGCGAATTTCGTCATGACGGGGTCGGGTGGCATCGTCGAAGTACAAGGCACGGCGGAGACGGATCCGTTCAGCCAGGAACAATTCGATGCTCTGATGGCACTCGCGCGAAGCGGCATTGGCGAGCTGGTCCAATTGCAGAGGCTCACCGTTGCCTGATCCAGCGGGCACGCTTCGGCGCGGCATGACGCTCGTCATCGCGAGCCATAATGAAGGCAAGGTGCGGGAGCTTGCGGAGCTGTTTGCGCCGTTCCGCATCGAAGTCATCTCAGCCGCCGCGCTCGGCTTGGCGGAACCGGAAGAAACAGGATCGAGTTTTGTCGCGAACGCCAAGCTCAAGGCCGTCGCCGCCGCAAC
Source organism: Methyloceanibacter sp. (assembly GCF_050999895.1). Lineage (GTDB taxonomy): Bacteria > Pseudomonadota > Alphaproteobacteria > Rhizobiales > Methyloligellaceae > Methyloceanibacter. The sequence goes on from NZ_JBPCOU010000021.1 coordinate 30,221, forward strand.
GGCCTCCGGCCTCCCCGCGCTTTCCGACGATTCCGGCTTGGAGGTCAAAGCGCTTGGCGGCGCGCCAGGCATTCATTCCGCGCGCTGGGGCGGGCCCGCGAGAGATTTCGGCCGCGGCATGGAACGCGTGCATCAAGAGCTTAAAGCAAGCGGGGCCAGCGACCGGAGCGCCAATTTCACTTGCGCCTTGGCGTTGGCGCAGCCTGACGGCAGCGCCGTGGCAGTCACGGGAAAGGTGTTCGGCACACTGACCTGGCCGCCGCGCGGGAGACACGGTTTCGGCTATGATCCCATCTTCATCCCCGACGGCTATCAGGAGACGTTCGGCGAGATGGAGCCTGCACAGAAAAATGCGCTGTCGCACCGCATGCGGGCGTTCGAGAAACTGGTGCTCGGCCGGCACGACGAGGTTTAGCTTATGGCGATGCCCGGCACCGAGCAGCAGGATCCGAGCACCATCTCCGCGCCGCGCGCGAAGGCATCGGGGCAGCGCGAGCCGTTCGGGGTCTATGTGCATTGGCCGTTCTGCCTCGCCAAATGTCCCTATTGCGATTTCAACTCGCATGTCCGCCATGGCGGCGTCGATCAGGATCGCTTCGTTGCGGCCTACCTCGCCGAGCTCGATCATTTCGCTGCGCTCGCACCCGCCAGACGCGTTTCCAGCATCTTCTTCGGCGGCGGCACGCCGTCGCTCATGGAAGCACGCAGCGTCGCCGCGATCCTCGACGCGATCGCACGGCATTGGAGCGTCGATGCTAACGCCGAAGTCACGCTGGAAGCCAATCCGACCAGCGTCGAGGCCGAGCGTTTTGCGGGTTATCGCGCCGCCGGCGTCAACCGGGTGTCGCTCGGCGTACAGGCGCTCGATGACAAGAGCCTAAAGGCACTGGGTCGGATGCATTCGGCGGACGAGGCGCTTGCGGCGCTTGCGATCGCCAAACGCACTTTCGATCGCGTGTCGTTCGATCTCATCTATGCACGGGAACGGCAGACGGTCGAGGCTTGGCGCGCCGAGCTTAGGCAGGCGCTTGGCCATGCGGCCGATCATCTTTCCCTCTATCAGCTCACAATCGAGCCCGACACGGCGTTCGCCGCGCGTCACGCCGCCGGCAGCCTGCGCATACCGGGCGGCGCATTGGCGCGCGAGCTTTTCCTTCTGACGCAAGAGCTTTGTGGCGACGCAGGATTGCCCGCCTATGAAATTTCAAACCACGCGCGGCCGGGATCGGAGTCGCGGCACAATCTCCTCTATTGGCGCGGGCGCGACTATGCCGGCATCGGCCCGGGGGCGCATGCGCGCATCTTGCGCGGCGACGGCAAGCGAGCGCTCTCCACGCTCAAATCGCCGGAGGCTTGGCTCGCGCAGGTCGAGGCGCGCGGCGACGGTATCGAAGTCGACGAAGCGCTGAGCTCCGGGGAATGTGCCGACGAGTATCTTCTCATGGCCTTGCGCCTCGGCGAAGGCGTCGATCTCAAACGACTTGCCGCCATCGACGGACGCGATCTCGATCAAAGTACGATCGCCAGCCTGGAGCGGCGCGGCCTGCTGCGGCAGGATGGGGATCGCATCGCGGCTACCCCAGCGGGTCGGCTAGTGCTCGACCGGCTCATTCTCGAACTCGCCGCTTAAGTTTCAATAAGACGACTGCGCGTTGCTGAAGGAACTCGGCGCGGGATCGATGACTTGCGGCCCATATTCGCGCACTTCGAGAATGGCGAGGCCGCGCTCGCTCGTGCCGCCGGGCAAGAGGCGGAAAAGGCCGTCGACGCCTTGAAAGCCACTGGCACGGCTGAGTGTCGAGGAATTGTAGCGCTGGCCCTGCGGATTCTGCGACAACGACACCGCCAAGCTCACGGCATCGTAAGCGAGGCTCGCGATGCGCGGCGGCGGTCCGCCATAGGTCTTCGCGTAGCGCTGGCTGAAGCCGGCCCAGCCCTTCGGGTCGGGTGCGGGATACCAACCGCCGATCAAGGCCTTCTCGGTGCCGATATTGGGAAAGTCCCACTGCCCGGTGCCGAGGAACTGCAATTGGGCGCTGGAGAGGCCCGACGATGCGAGCAGCGGCGCGAGCGACGGCAGCTCCTCGCGGCCAGCAGGCAGGAACAGCGCATCGACCTGCTGACCGCCCTTCACGGCGTTCGCGATCTGCCGCACCGGCCCAAGCATGCCATTGGCATCGCCGGGCGGGAACACGGCGCGCACCGATGCGGTCCCTCCTCCGGCCGAGACTGCCCTCGCGAAAGCCGTTTCGGCGAGCCGGCCGTAAGGCGATTGCGGCACGAGCACCGCGAAATTGCGCTTCCCGCGCGAGAGCGCAAAGCTGACGATGCGCTGCACGTCGCGGCCGGCGACGAAGCTTAAGAGATAGACGCCGTTGCCGGCGACGTTCTCATCGCTGGAAAATGCGACGACCGGAATGCCGGCTTGGCGGGCGATCGGCGCCACCGCATTGACCTCCTGGGCGAAGAGCGGGCCGATGATCAGCTCGGCGCCGTCCTGCACGGCGCTCTCGGCGGCCATCCGCGCACCCTCCGGGGTGCCCCCCGTGTCTTTGGGCACGAGCACGACATTCGGATTGTCGAAATCGAACAGGGCAAGCTCACCCGCCTGCTTCAACGCCTTGGCGATGCCGGGCGTTGACCCTCCGGCCGAGATCGGCAGCAGAAGCGCGACTTTGACGGACCCTGCACCGGCACCGAAGCCGGGACCGCTTGGTCCCTGCCCGCCCGGCGTGCCGCAGGCGGCGAACAGCGCCGCCACGCCCATGCTGGCGAGCACAAGCTTAATGGCGCCCAAGTGACGTCGAATCGCGATTGGAAGCCGCATGGCCCCTTTGCTCGAAGTCCCGCGCGGTTCACGCGAGGCTTTTGTTCTCAGCGGCGGACCGTCCAAATCGTCCGGTGGCGTTATAGCCGCTCGCCCCAGACGGGGATTGTTCCGGTAAGTATGGCCCAACGTGATGGACGCAGGCGCACTATATCACGTAACGTTTTTACGCCTAGGGCCACCGCCCCAAGGGCTCCGCAAGGCAATTCAGAAATCCCCGTGCCGAATCGCGAGCCGAACGACCCCAGCATTCACACGTCGCACCAACTTCTTGAGCGGGTGCGCGAGGTGCTTGGCGAGTCCCTCGAGCGGCCACTTGCGCCAGGCCTTTATCTCGTCGCAACGCCGATCGGAAATCTCGGCGATGTCTCGTTGCGGGCACTTTCGGTGCTCGCCCGCGCAAACATCATCGCCGCGGAGGACACGCGCCACAGCCGCAAGCTGCTGTCGCATTTCGGGGTGACGGGCGAGCTCACGCCCTATCACGAGCATAACGCGGCCCGCGAGCGTTTGCGACTGCTTGCCCGCATTCGCGCAGGATCCTCAGTGGCGCTGATCTCCGACGCCGGTACGCCGCTTATTTCCGATCCAGGCTACAAGCTCGTGCGCGAGGCACTCGATGCAGGGCTCCTCGTCAGCGCCATTCCGGGTCCCTCCGCGGCGCTTGCCGCGCTCACAAGCTCAGGATTGCCGACCGATACGTTCCTGTTCGCAGGATTCCTCCCGCCGAAGTCCGGGCCGCGCCGGACGCGGCTCGAGGAACTGAAATCCTCGCCTGCCACGCTTGTCTTTTTCGAAGCCTCCTCGCGCGTGGCGAGGAGCCTTACAGACTTGGCGGCCGTGCTCGGACCGCGCGAAGCGGCTGTCGCCAAGGAACTGACCAAGCTACATGAAGGTCTGACACGCGGATTGCTCGATGAGCTCGCGTCACACTTTGCGGAAGCCGACGAGCTCAAGGGCGAGTTCGTGATCGTCGTCGCGCCGCCAAGCGCCGAGGACGCATCGGCGACAGATGACGTTATCGTCGCGAACCTCAAAGCCGCGCTGCAAAAAGAAAGCTTCCGCGATGCGGTGCGTAGCGTCGCGGAAAATCTCAACGTCAAGCGCAGCAGAGTCTATGAGCTTGGACTTGCACTCGATCGCGGAGACGAGGCCCCATGAGGGAGGCACGGGTCAGGGCCTATCGGCGCGGGGTTCTCGCCGAGAGGTTTGCTGCACTCCTCCTCCGACTGAAGGGCCATCGCATCGTGGCGCGGCGCTACAAGACGCCGGTCGGTGAGATCGACCTCGTGGCGCTGAAGGGACGGCGGCTCGCCTTTGTCGAGGTGAAGCGGCGCAGAACCGCTGAGGACGCAGCCTGGACGCTGCCGGCGAAACAGCGCCGGCGCATCGTCCGGGCCGCTCAATATTGGCTGTCCGCGCACCCTTCCTTCAACGGCCACGACATCAGCTTCGACGTCGTGCTCACCTCGCGGCTCGCCTGGCCGCGCTATATCGAAAACGCATTTCCCGTTTGACGGCAGCCGTCCTTTGGCGCGAGCTTGCCGCAGCCGACTCCCAACGATAAGCCCCCGCCATGGCCCTCAAAGTCGCTTTCCAGATGGACCCGATCGAGCGCATCGATATCAGGGGGGATTCGACGTTCGCCCTTCTGCTGGAGACGCAGGAGCGCGGGCATGACGTGTTCTATTACACGCCCGACAAGCTCTCTCTGCGTGACGGCAAGCTGATCGCGGAGGGCCACAGTCTCACCGTAGAGGACAGGCCCGGCGACCATTACCGACTCGCTTACGCCCGCGCCGTCGATCTCGCTGAGTTCGACGTGGTGCATCTCCGCCAAGACCCACCCTTTGACATGGCCTACATCACGACCACACATCTCTTGGAGCGCATTCAGCCCAAGACGGTTGTGGTGAACGACCCGGCCAGCGTGCGCAACGCACCGGAGAAAGTCTTTGTGCTCGACTTTCTCGATCTGATGCCGCCGACGCTCATCACACGCGACCCGGGCGCGATCCGTGCCTTTCGCGAGGAGTATAAGGACATCGTGATCAAGCCGCTTTACGGCAATGGCGGGGCCGCGGTGTTCCGCATCGCGCCTGGCGACACCAATCTCAACTCGCTGATCGAGCTGCTCGGCGTGACCTTCCGCGAGCCGATCATGGTGCAGCGCTATGTCCCGCAGGTGCGCGAGGGGGACAAGCGCATCATACTGGTCGACGGCGAGGTCGCAGGCGCGATCAACCGGGTGCCGGCACCCGACGAGACACGCTCCAATCTGCATGTGGGCGGAACGGCGCAGGCGGTGACGCTGACGAAGCGCGACAAGGAGATCTGCGCGCGGCTCGGGCCCCGGCTCAAGGCGCGCGGGCTGATCTTCGCGGGCATCGATGTGATCGGCGACTATCTCACCAAGATCAACGTCACCTCGCCGACCGGAATCCGGCAGGTGCGCGAATTCGGCGGACCCGACATCGCCGCCATGATCTGGGACGTGGTGGAAAAGAAGGTTGCGGCTCGCTGAGCCTCGCGTAATTTGGCTCTCCCGACCGCGGCATCGGCTCAGGAGGCCGTCACACCTACGCCGATATTCCAATTCGGAGTCTCCGCCCGGAAACTTTTTCCAGGGCAGAGGACCTCAGATCGGAACCGCCAGTCTGGGTGACCAACACCGAGTCCTGGAAGAGCGCGGCGTCCCCACAATTGTGGGCGTGGAAAAGTGGTTGAAGGTGGAGCCTTTGGACGATCCGTCCAAAGGCGCCCTTCCTGCCGCCATCGGCGCCAATGCGCTCGGCAAAGGCTTGATCTGCCCGTCCGCTTGCGGCGCGGAAGCTGCGTGGGCGTCGGGCGACATGGCGATTCTCGCGCCTTCCGACCTGCTCATGCTCGTCAATCACTTCAAGGGACTGCGCCGGCCGGAACCGGCGGCCGACACGGGCGACACGGCAATGCCGGACCTGAAAGACATCAAGGGCCAGGAGACCGCCAAGCGCGCGCTCGAAGTCGCCGCCGCGGGCGGGCACAATCTCCTCATGGTCGGACCGCCGGGCGGGGGTAAATCCATGCTCGCGGCGAGACCGTGATCGCGCGCGCCAATCACCGCATCACCTATCCATCGCGCATCCAGCTCGTCGCCGCCATGAATCCATGCCGCTGCGGGCGCGCCGGCGAACCCGGCTTCAGCTGCCGGCAAGGGTGATCTTGCGCCGAGCGCTTTCAGGCGCGCATCTCCGGCCCGCTTCTCGATCGCATCGATTTGCAGATCGAGGTGCCGGCGGTTTCCGCGGCCGATCTCGTGTTGCCGCAAGTCTCGGAAGGAAGCGCCGAGGTGCGCGGGCGCGTCACGCTCGCCCGCCGTCTGCAAGTCGAGCGCTTCGCGCTGCTTGGCCTCCCGCGGCTCCGCACCAACGCCGAATGCGAGGCGTCGCTCCTGGAAGAGATCGCAAGCCCGGAAGCGGCCGGCCTCAAGCTCCTACGCGACGCCGCCGACGCTCTTGCCTTGAGCGCGCGCGGCTATCACCGCACTTGCGCGTCGCCCGCACCCTTGCCGACCTCGACGGCGAGGACATTGTGGAGCGGCGACGGACGACGCCATCATGATCCGCTTCGCCGCACGCGACACAGGGCCGGGCGTGCCGGCCGAAGCGATCGAACACATCTTTGCGGAGTTCGAGCAGGCGGAGTCGGGCCCGGCGCGGCGTCATGGCGGCTCCCGCCTTGGCTTGACGATTTCGCGCCGCCTGGTCGGCGAAATGGGCGGCCGCATCTCCGTTCCGAGCGTGCCAGGCGCGGGCGCCACCTTCACCGTCGATCTGCCGCTCGCCGTCCCTTCCGACACGGCCGCGCTCGGAATTGCCTGGCCCCGGCCGGCCCGGCGAAAAGGTGCTGCTCGTGCTGGAGGGGGCGATCGAGTCTGCCCTGATCGGCGATCTCCTCGTCGCTCTCGGCGCGAGCGTCGCGCGCGCGAAGCTCAAGGACGCCGAGCGCATCGCCAAGGGCGCAGCGTTGATGGGGGTTCCCTTCCGCGCGCTTCTCACCGACCGCGCCGCTTTCGACAGTGGTGCCGCGCGTCTCCTGTCCTTGCTTGCCGAGGATGGCAGCCCTGCGCGGCAGCCTCGGGCGGTGGTCATCATCGACTCCTTCGAGCGCGGCGACATTCCGCGTTTCCGCAGCAGCGGCTTCAACGGCTATCTCATGCGCCCCATAAGGCCGCTGTCGTTGTTGACGCAGCTCTTCGGCGACGGCGAGGAGGAGAAGGTGCGCCGGCCGGAGGCAGTTTCGCGCATCATGGACGGCGCGGGCGGCGTCCCCGCCGACACGGCGCACATCTCGATCCTGCTTGCCGAGGACAACGACATCAACGCTCTCCTTGCGCGAACCATTCTGGAAAAAGGCGGCGCCCGCGTCGTGCGCGTCCGCAACGGCATCGAAGCGATCGCGAAGGCGCGGACTGAACTCGCTGGGCCGGCGAAAGGCTTCGACCTCGTTCTTATGGATATCCACATGCCGGGCATGGACGGGGTCGAGGCCGCCCGCCACATCAGAGCGCTCTACCCCGCCGATGCGCTGCCGGCTGCGGGCCGCCCGCCGATCATTGCGCTGACGGCCAACGCCTTCGCCGCAGACCGCGCCTCCTATCTTCACGCGGGCCTCGACGACTATCTCGCCAAACCCTTCGAGAAGGAAGATCTCGCCGCGCTGCTGGAGCGCTGGCGGGGATCCAAGTCCACGGGCCTCGACCGAGCCGGCCGCGGCGCCGCCTGACCAAGCTCGTCTTCCAAACTATCCCCAGACTGTCACACTGCGTTCGAATTGGTTTGCTAACCGGGCTTCGTTATGGCCGAATCAGGCTAATGCGGGCGTGCGTATTCTCGTCCCGCACCCGTCCTGGGCCGCGTTTCTCCTGTCGAAACAATCGGGCAAGACCATGCCGATGAAGGTGACGCAAGGGCGCTCGGTGGGACGATCTCGCGGCGGGGTCTTCTTTCCAGGGCTGATGTTCCGACCGGGCCACGCGGGGTCGCTTCCCTTCTTGGGCGGGGGGCGCTTCACCCGGCGCTTCAAGCCCGCCAAGGTCTATGGCCGCATCGGTTCGCTGGAAGTGCGGCTGGCGCGCAAGAAGAGTGAGATCAGGCGCGCGCAGCGCCTGCGCTACAAAGTCTTCTACGAAGAGATGGCGGCGACTCCGGGCGCGCTTGCGCTGCTTTCGCGCCGGGACGAGGACGCCTACGACCAGGTGTTCGACCATCTGCTCGTGATCGATCACGGCGACGACGGCAACGGACGGCGCTGGCGGCGGCCGCAGGTGGTCGGCACCTATCGCGTGCTCAGGCAGGATGTGGCCGATCTCTACGACGGCTTCTACACGCAAGGCGAATACGACATGACGCCCCTGCTGCGGTCGAAGCCCGATTACGGCTTTCTGGAACTCGGGCGCTCCTGCGTGCTGAAACCCTATCGCAACCGGCGGACGCTCGAACTGTTATGGCAGGGCGTGTGGTCATATCTCCGCGAGCACGGCATGGACGTGATGATCGGATGCGCGAGCTTCGCAGGCACCGATCCCAAGGCGCATGCGCTGGCGCTGAGCTTCCTGCACCACCACAAGCTGGCGCCGGAAGATTGGCGCGTGCGCGCGCATGATCATTTGCACGTGGACATGAATTTAATGCCGAAGGAAGCCATCGATATTCGCGCGGCGCTCAAGGCGCTGCCGCCGCTGATCAAAGGCTATCTGCGCGTCGGCGCCTATGTCGGCGACGGTGCCGTGATCGACCACCAGTTCGGCACGACGGACGTCTTCGTCATCATGCCGGTGGAGGAGATCAACACGCGCTATTTCGACCATTTCGGCAGCCCGGATGAATTCAACGCCCCGATCGCAGGGGAATTCGGACCGCTGAACTAGCGCCGAGGCGCTCGACGGGGCCCGGGGCCGGTTCCTAGGAGCTCATGGACGCCGAGCGGCGCATTTGACGCATTTCCGCGCGCCGCCTAGGTTCCTTCCATGCGCCACACCGACGCCACAGACGCCGTCCGGGCCAGCGAAGCCGCGGCCGGGTTGCGCCAGCTGAACGAGCGCTCGCGCGAAATCTTCAAGAACATCGTTGAGACCTATCTCGCGACCGGCGAGCCGGTCGGTTCGCGCAATCTGAGCCGTGCGCTGCCGATGACATTGTCCCCGGCATCCGTGCGCAACGTCATGTCCGACCTCGAAGCCATCGGCCTTATCTACGCGCCGCATACGAGCGCCGGACGGATGCCGACCCACACCGGCTTGCGCCTCTTCATCGACGGCCTGTTGGAAATTGGCGACATCACGGAAGAAGAGCGCAATCAGATCCAGAGCCAGATCGCCGGAAGCGCGCGGCGGAGAGGCTTGGAAGAGGTGCTCGGCGAAGCTGGCCAAATGCTCTCGGGGCTGTCGCGCTGCGCCGGCCTGGTGCTCGTGGAAAAGCAGAGCAAGACCTTAAAGCAGGTCGAGTTCGTGCCGCTCGGCCAAGGCAAGGCCCTCGCCGTTCTCGTCTGCGAGGATGGCGACGTCGAGAACCGCATTCTGCCGATCCCCGAGGGCCTGCCGCTTTCAACCCTCACGCAAGCGTCGAACTACATCAATTCGCGTATCGCCGGACTCACTTTGGCCGAGTCCCGCGTCCGCATCGAAACCGAGATCGAGCAGCGGCGCGCGCAGCTCGACGAGTTGACGGCGCAAGTCGTGACGGAGGGACTTGCGACGTGGTCCGGCGACGAGGACGATCGCAAGAGCCTTATCGTTTGTGGCCGCGCGCATCTCCTCGAAGACGTCAAGGCGATGGAAGACCTTGAGCGCGTACGACTCCTGTTCGAGGACCTCGACGCCAAGAAGGATCTGATGCAGCTTCTCGGTCTCGCCGAGCGCGCCGACGGCGTGCGCATTTTCATCGGCTCGGAGAACAAGCTGTTCTCGCTGTCCGGCTCCGCCTTGATCGTCTCGCCCTTCGAAGACACGGAACAGAAAATCGTGGGCGTGCTCGGGGTGATCGGCCCGACGCGCCTCAACTATGCGCGCATCATTCCCATGGTCGATTACACGGCCAGGCTGATCGGCCGGCTTGTCCCTTGATTTTTGGTTCCCGCCGGTCGATATCCGCGAGCAACGCAGCAAACTCAATAGGCACTAATGCCCGACGACAACAACGATCAACGTGAGGCCAACGAGGATCGGCCAAAGGCTGCCGATTCCGGGCAAAGCGACAAAAACGGCGAGCCCGAGCCGAGTGCGGCGCCCGGTCCGGAGTTGGAAGCCTTGATCGGCGAAAATGCCGAGCTGCGCGACCGCCTGCTCCGCACCATGGCCGATATGGAGAATCTCCGCCGCCGCACGGAGCGCGAGAAGACCGACACCGCGCGCTACGCCATTTCGAATTTCGCGCGCGACGTGCTGACGATCGGCGACAATCTCAAGCGTGCCGTTGATCACGTCCCGGCTGAGGCCGCGGCGCAGGACCCTGCTTTGAAGAGCTTTCTCGATGGCGTCGAGCTCACGGAGCGCGAGCTCCTGAACATGCTTGAGCGCCACGGCGTGACCCGGCTCGATCCGATTGGCGAGCGCTTCGATCCGAATTGCCACCAGGCCATGTATGAGGTGCAAAACCCCGACGTGCCGGAAGGCATGGTCGTCGATGTCATGCAGGCGGGGTACACGATCGGCGACCGGTGCCTGCGGCCCGCCCTCGTTGCGATCTCCAAAGGCGGAGCAAAGCCCGGCGCGCAGCCGGCAGGCAAGGACAGGGGCCAGGAGCAACGCAAACCAGCCAACGACGATTTTCCGGACGGCGAAGTCCTCGGCGACTAGGGCGTAGTGACCCGGCGCAGGGTCAGATTGAAACGGCCGCCCTCGGGGAGCAGGTCGGACGTGCCTGCCAGGATGCGGTCGACGCCGTGATAGGCGAGGCGGTCCTCGCCGCCCAGAATCAGGACATCACCTGACTTCAGCTCATATTTCTGCGTGGGTCCGGATCGCGAGGTGCCGCCGACGCGAAATACGGCAATATCTCCGAGCGATAGGGACAGGACGGGGGCGGCGAGATCCTGCTCGTCTTTGTCCTGGTGCAGGCCCACATTGGCGGCGCTGGCGTAGTAGTTCACGAGACACGCCTCCGGCGGCGACGCGTAACCGCCGAGTTCCTCCCAGAGATCGAGCAGCATTTGCGGCATGGCCGGCCAAGGGCGGCCGGTCCCGGGGTGGGTGGCCTGATAACGATAGCCGCGCTCCTTATCCGTCACCCAGCCGAGCGGCCCGCAATTGGTCATGCGGACGGACATCGGCTTTCCCGTTCGAGGCATGGTCGGGGTGTAGAGCGGCGCCTCGGCAATGACCGCGCGCAGCTCCGCCAACAGCGCCTTTTGCGCCACAGGTGCGAGCTTGAATGGATAATATTGTACCGGCACGCCTTTGCTCCGCCTTCAGGCCGAACTAGCATCGGCATATAGCGCTTTTGCGGCGCGTGAGGAGGCAGCCGGCATGGAGCAGGCGAAGAAGCCAAACCCCGACGGCTACGTCCATGCCCGCGACGCTGAGGAATATCAGCGCCTGCGGGACCAGGCTCAGATGTGGCAGCGGGCGACGGAGAATATCTTCGACCGTATCGCCCTCGCTCCCGGCATGAGCTGCCTCGATATCGGCGCGGGCCCCGGCTCGGTGATGCGCCTGATGGCGGACCGGGTCGGCCCGGAGGGATCGATCACGGGCCTCGAGATCGATGGCGCGATCGCGGAGCAGGCGCTGCGCGACCTGCGCGCCGAAGGCGGCGCCAAGTTCGACTACGTTGTCGGCAATGTGGTCGCGCTCGAAGAGGTGAAGGGGGCACCCTTCGATGTCACATTCTGCCGCCTCCTCCTCATGCATCTGCACGATCCGGTGGCGATCCTGGAGAAGATGCACTTCTGGACCAAGCCGGGCGGCGTCGTCGTCGCGCAGGAGTTCGACTTCGGCTCCATCGCGGTCGAGCCGCTCTGCCCTGCGATGGCCGAGTTCAACCGTCTATTCGAAGGCGTGTTTCGCGGCCACGGGCGCAACATGCGCGCCGGGCGCCAGCTCCCGGCGCAGTTCGAAGCCGCAGGCCTCGGCCTTCCCGACGGCACCCATTGCGAGGTGAAATACATTCCCCTCAAGGACATGGCGGCAATGTTGATCGGCGTTTACCAAGGCCTGCTGTCTGCGGCGAAAGAACTCGGCATCGCGGATCCAGAACGGGCGAACGCCTTCCGCGTCGAGATGGCGGAGGCCGCGGCGGATGGCCGGTACTACTGCCTGACGCCGGTGCTCATCGGCGCCTGGAAGCGCGTCACGTAATTCACGCGCATAACGGCTTAGACTGTCGCGCTTCTCCTTGCGGGTCATAGGGTTGGCACCTATATAACCGCGAACCGCGCCGCGTTCAGTCGGCACGGGAAGCGCTAGGGGACCGGGCGCGATGCCAGGATGCGAAGCGCGCGCGATATCGGGTGCCGGTTATGGGCCCGTACGGTCTGCCAAAAGGAGAGTGCAATGGCGAAAGTGATCGGAATTGATCTCGGCACCACGAATTCGTGTGTCGCGGTCATGGAGGGTAAAACCCCAAAAGTTATCGAGAATGCGGAGGGCATGCGGACCACGCCTTCGATGGTCGCATTCACGCCCGATGACGAAAGGCTTGTCGGCCTCCCCGCCAAGCGCCAAGGCGTCACCAACCCGGAAAACACCTTCTTCGCCATCAAGCGCCTGATTGGGCGCCGCTATGACGATCCCATGGTGGAAAAGGACAAGAAGCTCGTCCCCTACCACATCGTCAAAGCCGACAATGGCGACGCCTGGGTAGAATCCCACGGCAACAAATATTCTCCCTCGCAGATCTCCGCCTTCATCCTGCAAAAGATGAAGGAGACCGCGGAAGCCCATCTTGGTGAGAAGGTCGAGCAGGCGGTCATCACCGTTCCCGCTTACTTCAACGATGCCCAGCGCCAGGCCACCAAGGATGCCGGCAAGATCGCGGGGCTCGAAGTTCTGCGCATCATCAACGAGCCGACGGCGGCAGCGCTTGCCTACGGACTCGATAAGAAGGAAGGCAAGACGATCGCCGTCTACGACCTCGGCGGCGGCACCTTCGACATCTCCATTCTGGAGATCGGCGATGGCGTGTTCGAGGTGAAGTCGACCAACGGCGACACGTTCCTCGGCGGCGAGGATTTCGACATGCGCCTCGTCGATTATCTCGCCAACGAGTTCAAAAAGGAGTCGGGCATTGATCTGCGCGGCGACAAGCTCGCGCTCCAGCGGCTCAAAGAAGCCGCCGAGAAGGCGAAGATCGAGCTGTCTTCGACGACGCAGACCGAGATCAATCTGCCCTTCATCACGGCCGACCAGTCCGGCCCGAAACATCTCACCATGAAGCTGACGCGCGCGAAGCTGGAAAGCCTCGTGGACGATCTCATCCAGAAGACTATCGGCCCCTGCCAGAACGCGCTCAAGGATGCGGGCCTGAAAGCTGCCGAGATCCAAGAGGTGATCCTCGTCGGCGGCATGACGCGCATGCCGAAAGTGGCCGAGACAGTGAAGAACTTCTTCGGCCGCGAGCCGCATAAGGGCGTGAACCCGGACGAGGTGGTGGCGATCGGCGCCGCCATTCAGGCCGGCGTGCTCCAGGGCGATGTCAAGGACGTGCTCCTGCTCGACGTCACACCGCTGTCGCTCGGCATCGAGACCTTGGGCGGCGTGTTCACGCGGCTCATCGATCGCAACACCACGATCCCGACCAAGAAGAGCCAGGTCTTCTCCACGGCCGAGGACAATCAAAACGCCGTTACGATTCGCGTCTTCCAGGGAGAGCGCGAGATGGCGGCGGACAATAAGATCCTCGGCCAGTTCGACCTTGTCGGTATTCCGCCCGCACCGCGCGGCATGCCGCAGATCGAGGTGACGTTCGACATCGATGCGAATGGCATCGTGAATGTCTCCGCAGCCGACAAGGCTACCGGCAAAGAGCAATCGATCCGGATCCAGGCGTCGGGCGGTCTCAACGAGGCCGACATCGACCGCATGGTCAAGGATGCCGAGAGCCACGCCGAGGAAGACAAGCAGCGCCGGGCTCTGGTGGAAACACGCAACCAGGCCGAGGCTTTGATCCACTCGACCGAGAAAATGCTGAAGGACTTCGGCGACAAGGTTCCCGAGGCTGACAAGGCCGCCGTCGAGAGCGCGGTCGAAGAGCTCAAGTCGGTCGCCCAGGGCGAGGATGTGGACCTCATCAAGACGAAGGTCGACGCCGTGGCCCAGGCTTCGATGAAGCTCGGCGAGGCGCTGTATTCGTCGAACCAGGCGGCCGGCGGAGCCGGCGGCGAAGGTCCGTCGGGCGCTGCTGGCGGTGGCCAGGACGATTCCGTCGTCGACGTCGATTTCGAGGAAGTCAAGGACGACGACAGCAAGAAGTCGGCGTAGAAACCAGGCGCTGGGGCGGGCTTCAACCTGAAAGCCTACCCCCGTGCCCCAGAGCAAAAAAGCTTAGGCGCAGCCGCAGGGCCGGCGCGCGATGGGCGGAGGGGCAATGGCGAAGCGGTGCTATTACGACGTACTGGGCGTCAATCGCGGCGTCGGCGATCGCGACATCAAATCGGCCTTTCGCAATCTCGCCAAGGAATGCCATCCCGACCGCTGCAACGGCGATCCCACCGCCGAGAAGCGCTTCAAAGAACTGAACGAGGCCTATGAGGCCTTGAAGGACCCGCAGCGCCGCGCGGCCTATGACCGCTTCGGCCATGCCGCCTTCGATGGCGGCCTTGCCGGCGGCGCGCATCCGTTCGGCGGCGATTTCTCCGCCTCCATGTCCGCCATGTTCGACGATCTGTTCGGCGAGTTCATGGGCCGACGGACGCGGCCCCGCTCGTCGCGCGAGCGTGGCGCCGACCTTCGCTACAACATGGAGATCACGCTTGCCGAGGCGTATCAGGGCAAGACCGCGCAGATCAGGGTGCCCACCAGCATCATATGCGAGAGCTGCTCCGGCAGCGGCGCCAAACCGGGCACCGCGCCGACGGCCTGCCGGACCTGCGGCGGCATGGGCAAGGTGCGGGCGAGCCAAGGCTTCTTCACCATCGAGCGCACCTGTCCTTCTTGTCAGGGACGCGGCGAGGTCATCGAGACGCCGTGCCCATCCTGCTCGGGCTCCGGGCGGGTGACGCGCGAGCGCACTCTTTCGGTCACCATCCCGGTTGGCGTCGAAGACGGAACGCGGATCAGGCTCGGCGGCGAAGGCGAGGCAGGGTTGCGCGGCGGCCCACCCGGCGACCTCTACATCTTTCTCTCCATCAAGCCGCACGAGTTCTTCCAGCGGGACGGCGCCGATCTATTCTGCCGCGTGCCCATCGCCATGACCACTGCGGCTCTTGGCGGGGAGATCGAGGTGCCGACCATCAGTGGCGGCAGAACGCGCGTGAAAGTTCCCGAAGGCAGCCAGACCGGCAAGCAGTTCCGCCTGAAGGGCAATGGCATGCCCATGCTGCGCTCCAAGCAACAGGGCGACCTCTATATCCAGGTCGAGGTCGAAACCCCGAAAAACCTGACCCGCAAGCAGCGCGAGCTTCTCAAGAGCTTCGAGGAGACCTGCAACGCGAGCACGAACCCGGAATCGACCGGCTTCTTCGCGCGCGTTAAGGAGTTCATCGAGGGAATTCGCGAGTAGCGTCTACCCATCTCCATTGTCTTTGCCCTAGAGTGCGAGCGTCTTGAGACGGCGCGTGCTTCGGCGCCGCCGAACCAGCGGATGGCCATGGCAGCGGGCAAGAACAAGGATCTCATCTCCGTTACCGGGACCTCGCCGGCATTGACTGCCGCGAAGGCGACGGCCGGCGTCCTCATCGTCGTCGTGATCGCGGTCGTGCTCTGGTACGGCCTCGTGCCCGTGCTGCTCGCCTTTGCAGGCG
>NZ_JBPCOU010000061.1:0-5138 GCF_050999895.1 Methyloceanibacter sp.
GGGCTGGATCAGCCTCCCCTGGAGCCCTTGAATTTAAGCTCACGAGGGGCAATCTTATCGGACTCGGCTATCCCTAACGATGGAGGAAGGGTTTGGCGGGACTGCATTCCGGTGTGTTTCGTTTCACGATGATCTTGACTTTGATCGGCGGGCTGCTGCTCCCCTCCTCCGCTCGGGCTGAGGGTGGCGACACTCCGCAGCGCGAAAGTGCCAGTTCTCTGGATGCTTTCATTGCCGATCTCAAAGTCCAGGCTCGCCGGGCGGCCCTCGCCGCCGAAACTGCCGGGGTACACAGCGAGGAAGCTCTGTCAGCGCTCAAAAACCGTGTGGCAACCAAGGCTTCCGCTTTTCGCGAGGCGTTAAGCGGTCGGCAATGGAAATGGGAGAGCTTCCGTCACGATTCCGCTCAGATCGAGGCGTGGTCAAGCGCCACGCAGAAATGGTTGCAGGACCTGCAGCGGTCCGCGAAGGCGGCATTTGCGACGTTGGGAGGGCGAACGCAGGCCGAGCACCAATCCACCTGCCCTGAGATTCATGTCTGACCGGGAGAGAGTCCACCATGCACGAACATAATTCACATCAAAGCCACCAATCCGCGCCGAACATTTCCTCTGCGAACGAGGCGCAGGCGAAGCAGGAATGGTCGAACCTCGAGCGCGATCTCAGCGTTCTCGGCCAACAGCTCGCGGAGCTTCGCATGCACACCTCCGCGCTCGGCGAGCATTTCATCAACAATCTGCAAGCCCGCTATCAAGACGTCCAGAACCGGGCGCAGGGTTTCAAGCAAGCCACCGAGCGGCAGCTCGACGAGCTGCGCGATTCGACTTGGCAACAGGCCACCGAAGCGGGCGTCCGCTCGAAGGAAACCGCTCGCCAGATCTGGGAGCGTTCGGAGCCGTTGCGACAAGGCGCGCGCGATGTCGGCGAGGGCTTGGGCCGGGCATGGACGGAATTGCGAGCATCGCTCGGCAAGGCAGCGAGCCGACTGCAGACGGAAGATGAGCGGGCCGCGGCACAGAGCGTGCCGACATCCCCACCCACCCCCGAACAGCGTCACGATACGTTCTAGGTCTCTAGCGACGAACCGACTTTAGGATGCCGCGCACTCAGGCGCCGGGGCTACGACGTTCGCGGCCCCGGCGCTCGCTTGCATGAGCTCGGCGCGGATCAGGCCGCGCACCGAATTGCCGAGATAGATCCGGTCCGCACGCGCCAAGTCATCCAGTGTGATGATGGCTTCGCTGGCCGCCGCCCGCGGCAGATCCAGCAACTCCTCGCGCAAGGTGCCGGGAAGCAGCCCGCAGGTCAGCGCCGGCGTGAAGAGGCGCCCGTCATGCTCCAGGAAGAGCGTGGTGCGGGTGCCCTCGGTCAGCTCGCCCCTCTTGTTGAGAAAAATTACCTCGTCGCACCCGGTCGCCGCCTTCTGCCTCTCCATTTCGCGGTCGTAGAATTGCCGCTGCGTGGTCTTGTGGAAGAAGAGCGGGTCCTTCTCGTCGACGCGCTGATCGGAGATCACGAAGCGCCAAACCGTTCCCTTGGCGGGAAGCTCGATCGGTGTCGATGTGACCGTCAGGACGCCGTCCTCTGCGAGCAGAAGCCGCACCAGGGCCACCGGGCTCGTCACTCTCCCCGCTTCCGCATTGAGGGACGCGAGCAACGCCTCGCGCGAGAACGGGTAGCCGAAATGGATCGCGGAGGATTGCAACCGCGCGAGGTGCCGCTCCAGCAGGTGAAAGCCGGTCTCGCGCTCGAAACGAAGCGTCTCGATCAGCTCGAATGGCGCGTCGATTTTGGTGAGGAAATGCGCTTTGAGCAGGCATTCCTCGAATTCGCTATCCGCCTTGGAATCGGCGACGACTCCCGAGCCGATTCCCATCTCACCCTGCTGCCCGCTTAGGACCACGGTGCGGATGGCCACGTTGAACTGGGCGTCGCCGTTGGGCTCGATATGGCCGATGGCGCCGGTATAGATGCCGCGCGGCGCCGCTTCGAGCTCGCGTATAATTTCCATCGCACGCACCTTTGGTGCACCCGTGACGGAGCCGCACGGGAACAGCGAGCGCAGCATGTCCTTGAGCCCCATGTCGGCGCGAAGCTCCGCCCTGATGCCCGATGTCATCTGATGCACGCTGCGATAGGTCTCGACGGTGAAGAGATCGGTGACCTCGATGGAGCCGATCTTGGCGACACGGCCGAGATCGTTGCGGAGAAGGTCGACGATCATCAAATTTTCAGCGCGCTGCTTCTCGTCGACCGCTAGCCACGTCTTGAGGCGCGCATCCTCGCGCGGCGTGCGGCCACGCGGCGCCGTCCCCTTCATGGGACGCGTCGCCATGCGCTTGCCCTCGCGCCGAAAGAAGAGCTCAGGCGAGAGCGAGAGCACGCCGAGGTCGGGCGTGGCGATCACGGCGCCGTAAGCCACACGCTGCTTGCGCCTGAGCGCGGCGTAGAGCGCGACCGGATCGCCCGCGAAGGCGAAATGATATTTGAGCGTAAGGTTGATCTGATAGACGTCGCCGGCGGCGATGTACTCCAGCACCTTCCCGAAGGCCTGGTCATAGGCTTCGCGCGACCAAGAGAGCCTGAGGTCCGAGATCTGCGCGCGGCCGAGGCCGCCATTGGTCTCAAGCCATGCGCGCGTGCCGGCATCGTCGAGCGGTTGCGGGGCGCCGAACAGTCCGATCCAGAACAGCGGCACATCACCCCGCTCGGGCAGCAAGTCGCGCAGTTTCGGTTCGAGGCAGTAGCCAAGCTCGTAAGAGAAGAAGCCCGCCGCATAAAGTCCACGCGCAAGGCCTGCGGAGATCGCGTCGAGGCCGGCCTCGATCTCCTCCGGCGCATTCGCCACGACGATTTCGACCGGCGCGGTGTAGAGGAGGCTCCGTCCGCCTGGGGTCAGGCTGTCGTCGAGGAGCACGTAAGGCGATATGGTCATGATGTCCGGCCGATCGCGCGACGATAGCCCGGGCATGGGCTCGGTGGCATAGGGGATATGGGTGCGCCCGGTGTCAACATCGAGGTGCGAAAGACCGGTCCGGCGCGGCCCTAAGCCAGGACCAGCATCTCGCCTTTGCCGAGCACGGCCATGTCGCCCATGAAGCGGCGGGCGCGACCGCCAAGGTTAATGCGCAGACCGGTCTGGCTGAGGCCATGCTCCAGGACGCGCAAATAATCGAAATCGAGCACGCCGCAATCGCCAAAGGTCGGCAGCAGCTGCTTGGGCTCTTCCAGGAAGATCAGGCTACCGCGGCGCATGCCGTAGCCGGCAAAGTGCCCCACGCCGCGCTTCAGGATGATGGTGCCGGCGATGACGCGCGCACCGACATAATCGGCCGCATCGCCGCCGACAACGATCAGGCCGCGGCGCATGCGTTCCCCGAGCATGGGACCGGCATTGCCACCGATCACGAGGCGCCCTCCCTGCATGCCGTGGGCTTCGCCGACGAGCATGCCGGCGGCACGCTCCTCCACATCGCCATCAATCTGAAGTTCTCCACCGGCCATGCTCGCGCCTGCGCCCATGCCGGCACTACCTGTCACCGTCATCTGGCCGCCGCGCATGGCGGCGCCGAGATAGGCGCCCGCGTCGCCTTCGACCGCGATCTCCCCCGCGCTCAGACCGTGGCCAATGCGGTCGCAGCGATGGTCGGTTCCGATGAAGCGCATCTTGGAAAGGTCGCCACTCTTGATCTTAAAGAGATCGCCGACGGTCGCCGGCGTGCGGGTCGTGCCGAGGTTCAACGCCTCGATCTCTTTCGGCGCGAGGCCGCTCAGACGCTCGGGCGTGAGGGGCGACAGGTCGAGCCGCTGCTCCGGTCTATGCTTGAGCTCCAGGACGAACGCGCTCACGCGATGATCTCCTTGAGGTGGAAATGATGTGGCCCGAGATTGCCGCCATAGTTGCCCGCGGTGATGTGAGTGATGCCCTGCTCCGAGCCGCCCTCGGCAACGGCGTGCATGCCGGCGCGCATGGCCTTGGCGATGGCTTCGAAGGTCAGGCCATCGATGACGATCTCCATGACCGCCTCGACGTCGAGCGGCAGCTCCGTCTTCACGGCCGCCTTCAATGTCGGGCAGTAGGCATCGTTGGTGGATGCAATCTGCCCTTTATACCTCGAGCCCACCTTGGAGCCGGAGCGCACGATGCCGCCCGGGAACGGCGTGATCACGCCTTCGACCTCGCCGATCGCACGCACCGCGCGCTCGCAGGCGGCGAGCACGGCAGCATGAGACTTACCGAGCACGAGCAGATTGCCGCCGCCGATCGCCTTCTTGGTGAGGCCGGTCTTCTCCTCGACGACAAACTCGCCATCCATGACCGGGATGCGCCAGAACCGGCGACCATTGACGACTTTCGACATCTGCCAGCCATCGCCGAAGAAGCGAAGCGAGGCGCCGAGCTTCAGCGTCTTCTCGCCTTCCAGTCCGGCGAAGCAGGCGGAACCGGGGCTCGTAAGCACGCATTGCCCGACACGATTGCGCAACTGCCGCTGAAGCTTCTCCGTGTCCATGGCGAAGAGGAGCACCGACACGCCGGGGCGGCCGTCGGCCGTCTCGTCGGGGGTCAGGTTGCGCTCGATGCCGGCCTCGGCGCCGCATGCGATCACGGAGGTGGCAAAGCCAGTCATCGTGCGCGTCGCGATCAGCGCCCATTCCAGCGACGGCGCGGTGATGATAATGCGCGTGCCGACCATAGGGAAGGCTTCGGCAAAGGTCTCGACGATCTTGATGCCTTTGATCTTCAGTTCAGACATGGCACTTCCGCAAAGCGGTGCGGGCGACCGGCGATGTCGCTTGGCACACCAAAGCTTGAAACATTCGCCCCATAATACCGGTCGTAGAAATCAACAACGCGGCGCTCGATCTTTTTGTCAAATCTCGGGCTCACGTGATAGGCGCGGCCCCAGACCACGTCTACAACCTCGCCATCGCGGACCACGAGCGCGCCGTCCTTGAAGGCGAGACGGGCCCTGGCAAACATGGCCGACTTGTTCTTCTGCTCAGCATAAACGGCAATATCTGCAACGGCGCCAGGGCCTAGATGGCCGCGGTCACGGAGGCCGAGAAGGCGCGCGGGCCCGGCGCGGGTGATGATGGCAATCTCGAAATAGGAAAGTTCGCGGGCGATGCCGGCAAGG
>NZ_JBPCOU010000022.1:0-18597 GCF_050999895.1 Methyloceanibacter sp.
ATTTCGGCACCTCACCTGAGCTATGGGTGAACCTACAAGCGCAATACGACCTGGAAATTGCCCAACGTACGGCACGTCGTCGGATCGAGCGCGACGTCTGCCCGCGCGAGGCCGCGTGATGCCGCAAAACAGATCCTGCCAATGCATCGTGGGACTTTGCGATGGTTTGTTGTGCCGAGCCACGCTCCAGCTAGTTCCGGCGCCTTGAAGTCCACGTCCGCAAAGATGATGACGCGCTGGTGCGCGAAGTCGTGAAGGCGCTTGGCGATCCGGAGCGGGAAGGCGAAGTCCAGGCCTTGCTTCGAAAGCTGGGAAAGTTGCCTCCGACCGCTCGTAGCGGCCCGAGTTGAAGTCGGTCGGCAGGTAAGGCCTGTTTTGGCGTGCTAAACGAGTTGTCGCCAAAGCGTGATGTTCGCTGGCTCGGCGAGGAGGGGCAGCCAGCCGCGCGAGGCCCTCGCGGAAGGGTACGAAATCTTCGCGATTCAGATCGACCCCGGAGGCAGGCAACTAAACTAGCGGTCGGCTTGCTCCGACATTCGGCCCGTTCGGTCAAACGATTTCCCTTCAAAGCGCGGCAATGGAAATCTTAAGAGCCTGCGCCGCGGCGAGAAGACGGTCATCGTAGCTCGCCAGTTCTACTGTCTGGCCCCGCCCTAACAGAAAGGCGATCGAAGCGAGATGCAGCGCATCGAGAGTGCGCACCGGAACGGGAAACGGTTCGAGGGCCCGCTGCAAGACCGGTGCTGCGAGCTCGATCAACGCCACGCGCTGAATGAGAGCCCGCGCCTCCTCGCCATGAGACTGGTCGAGTCGTTGCGCGTTCAGTCTTGTCCAGATCTCGTATTCGAGCAGTCGGCTGGCGATCAACGGCTCACTCCAAAGGCTTGAAGGCGGCGCGCGGTCTTCGGCTAAAAGCTGCGCCAGAGCGACCGAAGTATCGAGATAGATCACCGGTCCTTCCGATCGGCCTCTATCTCCCGAGCAAGTTCGCGGAAAGGCATGATGGGCTTACGCGGTACCGCGGCATCGCCGGCAAGCGCCGGGGGGGTGATCCACCCGCTTCGCACAGCCTCGGCCAGAAGGGCATCGGCGAGCATCGGACTGCGGCCGGGGCGGGGCGGTACGATCTCGGCCACCACCGCATCGCGGTCGGTGATGAGCACCGTTTCGCCTCCCGCGGCGAGGCGGACATATTCGCTGAGCTTGTTCTTTAAAATTTTGAGGCCCACTGCTCGCATGCAGAACAATGTAGCTACCGGAAGCTACTCCAGTCAAGCCTTGACGCAGGCCTAGTGGTTGTGGGGGAAGCAAGGTGCGCGTCAAGGCGTTTCTTTGGGCTTATCCGGCCAGGCCTAGAAATACGAGGATCGCACGGTTCATGCGCAAAACGTCCTCGTCGGCCAAGCGGCCGGTGGGGGCGCGGGTGCGGCGCGGAATATTCAAGGGTTCGAGACCAGGCACGTCAGGACGATCCAACCAAGGGGGCGAGCCGGGCTCGTAACACATCGCCTTGCACAATGAGGGTCAATCTGGTATATACACGTATACATTTAGATGCATAAAGCCATGACTGTCGCAAAGACTCGTACGTTCAGGAGTGGCAATTCCGAGGCCGTCCGGCTCCCCAAGGGTGTCGCCTTCGGGGAGGACGTTGAACTCGTCCTCGTCCGGTCTGGAGATGTGCTGACTGTTTACCCCGCCGCGACCTCCATCCCCGAGATGATTGCGCGTTTGGAGGCTTTGCCAGTACCGCCGTCCATCGAAGAGCGCGACGACGAAGAGCTTCCCGAACGCGCAGGCCTCTGACGGTGGCGTTCCTGCTCGACACCAATGTCGCGATCCAGTTGCGCGATGGCGACCCCACGGTCACGCAAAAGGTGGCTGCACTCCAGAGCGCTGTACTCATGTCGATTGTCACACGCGTGGAGTTGGAGGGCGGCGTCTATCGGGAGCCGGCGCACGCGCCTGTTCGCAGGGCGCGGCTCGACGCCATGTTGAGCGCTATTCCAGCGTTGGCGTTCGATGATCTTGCGGCGAAGACCTATGGGACCATTGTCGCAAGTGCTGGCTACTCGCGGCGGAAGCTGCTCGACCGGATGATCGCGGCGCAAGCTCTGGTGCACCGGGCGACCTTGGTCACCTTCAACCCGGATGACTTCTCGGATGTGCCTGGTCTCTCGTCACTGGCGTGGCCATCGAGAACCTGAAAAGCTGGTATGGTTGATCGAATATTTAATACACTTAATGGTTGTAAATTTGCGATGACGACGAGCCTAGTTCGGCAAAACGAACCCAAATGCTGCGATGCAAAATGCTGGGGCGGTCCAACTACGAGCGCAAGCGGGCCCGATCGGAGCCGCGACCTGCAAATCGAACGGTTGACCGAGCACACCTCCGAGTCTCTGCGCGGGCATCGCGGAGGAGGTTCAAAGGTTGGCATGACGTGCTGAATGTTGCGCAACTCGATCCTTGATCATTTCCTCCAAAGCTATTGCTTCCGAAAGCCGGGGGGAGGGCCTGTGAGACGTGTGTCGTGTATGCGCGCTGCCAGCGATCTCGTTGCTGAGCGCAACTCCGGAGAACTGCCCGCGAGAGCGCGATCATCGTCCTCGATGCGTCGGGGCTCGATGGGGGGCCTAGTCGCTAATGGGGGACGGGAAAAAAAGACAATCAGGCCACTTGGTCGGTGGGTACGACACAATCTTCCGAGAGCAGAACGGGAACTTTTCCACCCAAAACCTCAAGCAAAATCCTGACCCTGCCGGAATCGTCGAGTTGTTGCAGCCGGCCCACGAGGTCGGCAAACGGCCCTGCCGAGACCCTAACCATCTGGCCGTGTTGCAGGTTGGGATGGAGTCGCACAACCCCCTCAGCGTCGATCGCGGCTAGCAGTTGCTCCACTAGTCCGTGCGGCACCGGCTCCGGGGCTCCCGCCCGGGTCAGGAGCCTGTCAACACCGTAAGTACCGTTGACGCTTCGCCAACGATCGCGGCTTAGATCCAAGATGACAAAAAGGTAGCCCGGAAACAGCGGTGCCGAGACGATCTCGAATTTGCGTGCATGGCGCCGGCTCTTGCGAAAGCGCGGCAGGAATATTCGATAATCTTGGTTGGCAAGCTGTCGCTCGGCCTGTGCTTCACGGCGAGGCTGGGTGCGAACCACGAACCACCGCTCCTGACCAATTAGCTCCAAAATAGCACCCGATTGAGCGGGAAATTCCTCGACTGACGCACGCATTCCCCACCCGTGCTCCCACTGTAATGGGACACTTGAAGCGGGAATGTTGGCAGGAGAGGGGCAATGGATCCCCTCGAGCTTCGTCCGCCCCTAAGGTGAGCATGGACGGGAAGCGTAGCCGAGACGAGGGGTGTTGAGAGGGCGTATTGCGAGTTTTGCGGGAGGCTGTTCTGACAGTCTCTCGACGTCTAGACCCCACCACCAAGAGTTCGCTACCCCGAGCCACACGACTGATGCCGACAAGGAGGGCGCTCTCTCAGGTTGACGTCGACCAAAGGCTCGATCCACTCTGCTTTGCCAATGAGCTGAGCCTGCGCCGCAGTGGCGCTCGACGTCTCCTTGGACTTTTGGGTCGGGGTACTGATGGCAGCCTCGTCTGTTGGCGGCGACGGCGCATCTTCTGTGGCGAGTTCCGCGTCGTTTCGCTCATCGTCCTCGATCCTCGGCGATGGCGCTGACGATTCTCTACAGGCTAACGTCTTGAATTTCATGGGGCGCCCCGAAGCCTATGCCCTACTTTCTGCAGCCGTAGATCGCATCGAGACCCACGCTTCTATCGTTTTTCTCGCCGGCGACTATGCCTACAAGGTCAAGAAGGCAGTCAAATACCCGTTTCTCGACTTCTCGACTTTAGCGCGGCGGCGCGCCGCCTGCCTGAACGAGTTGCGCGTAAACGCCCGGACCGCGCCCGGGTTGTATTTGCGAGTCGTGCCGGTCCTGCGCGGACCCGGGGACGGCTTTCGATTCGGCGCGGAGGGTACGAGCAAGGGTTTGTCCGGCGACGAGGCCGGCGGCGATGTTGTGGAATGGGTGCTGGTGATGCGCCGCTTCGACCAGGAGGCGTTGCTCCACCGCATGGCGGAGGAGGGTCGCTTGCCGCTTGCCATGATGGCGCCGCTCGCGACCGTCATCGCCGACTTTCACAGTTCCGCCGATCGCTTCCTCGCGCAGGACGTGCCGGCCCGTTCCCTCGCCGGCGTTCTTGCCGACAACGCCTCGGTGTTCGCTGCGCATCCCGAACTGTTCCCGGCGGAGGATGCGATCGCGTTCGCGGAGTCCTCTCTCGCCGCGCTCACCGTGCTCGTGCCGCTCCTGAAGGCGAGGGCGCGCGACGGCTATGTGCGGCACTGTCACGGCGATCTGCATCTCCGCAACATCGTCGAGATCGATCGTCAGCCGGTGCTGTTCGACGCGATCGAGTTCGACGATGCGCTCGCCACCATCGACGTGCTCTACGATCTCGCCTTCCTCTTGATTGATCTCGGCAGACACGGGTTGCGCGGTCACGCCAATGCCGTGCTCAACGCCTATCTCGATCGCGAGGGGAGCACCGGCAATCTGCTCGGGCTCGCGCTCCTGCCCCTCTATCTCTCCACGCGTGCGGCGATCCGTGCCAAGGTCGAGCTGTTGCGCGCGCTCTCGGCGTCTCCGGATGAGGCCGCGCCCGTGCTCGCCGAGGTCGGGGACTATTTCGATCTCGCGCGCTCCTATCTCGCGCCGCCGCCCCCGTGCCTGGTCGTGATCGGGGGATTGTCGGGGAGTGGTAAATCCGCTCTTTCCCGGGCATCAGCAGCGCAATTGGGGGGATTTCCCGGTGCAATTCACATCCGCAGCGATGTCGAGCGGAAGCGCATGTTCGGTGTCGGCGCCGAGGTGCGGCTCCCGGAAAGGGCTTATACGTCAGAGGTTTCCGACCTTGTTTATAGAATGTGCCGGAAGCGCGCCCGTTTAGCCTTGGCAGCCGGTCATTCCGTGGTGCTGGACGGGGTTCATGCCCGCCCCGATGAGCGCAGTGCGGTACGCGAACTTGCTGAAACGTTTAGGGTTTCCTTCACCGGGCTTTGGCTCGAGGCCGACCCTGCCATTCTCAAGGCGCGGGTGGCGAAGCGGCTTGGGGATGTCTCCGACGCCACCCCTGACGTGGTCGAGGAGCAGCTCGCTTACGATCTCGGGGTGCTTGATTTCGTTCGCGTTGATGCCGGTAAGCCGTTGGAACACGTTGTGAAATCCTGCCTCGCGGTGATCGGCGGGGCCGACGCCGCGCGCTGAGGCTTCACCCTTTCCTAACCCTGACCCGCGACAATGGGGTCTGTGCCGGCGGAGAGCCTGTTTCAGGCTTAGGGACCGCCGGCTTCATCCACGCGAATGCAGGCGGGGTCGGGGCGGTGAGTTTGGTGCGTAGGGCCGCGCGCGTCAACGGCGCGGGGCGGCCCGGAATGAGTGAGGGATTCAAGCCTTACGCCCGCTTGGCCGTGACCCTACTCGTCCTCGCGATGCCGGCCGGCATGGTTGCGTCCTGCGGCGGCGGCAACGGAGAGAAACTGGGCGAGCGCGTCATTCCCCTTGGCCAACCTGTGCCGAAAGGCGGGGGCCGCTACAGCGTCGGCAAGCCCTACCAGATCGCGGGAACCTGGTATCAGCCGCGCGAAGACCCAAGCTATAGCAGGATCGGCCGGGCCTCCTGGTATGGCGAGCTGTTCCACGGGCGCCGCACCGCCAACGGCGAAATCTACGATATGGAACGGCTTTCGGCCGCGCATCCGACGCTGCCGCTGCCGGTTTATGCGCGGGTCACCAATCTTTCCAACGGCCGCACCATCGTCGTGCGCGTGAACGATCGCGGCCCATACGCCAATGACCGCATCATCGACGTTTCGCGCCGGGCGGCGGAAGCGCTTGGTTTCCGGCAGCACGGCACCGCGCAGGTGCAGGTGCAATATATGGCGCGCGCGCCCTTGAACGGCGACGACCGCTACGAGGAGAAATTTCTGGCAAACCAAGGCTGGATGCAGGTCGCCGCCACGGCCCGGAAGCCAAAGGTGGATCCGCTCCCCGTCGGCAGCATTCCCGGGGGTACACCGCTGCCGCAGGAGAATCCCAACAGATTCGTGCCGCCGACCGTGATGGCCGCGAAACCGCAAACCGCGCCCTTTACCGTGGGTACGCCGCCAAGCGTCGCGCCCGAGGCGGCTGATCCTGTGACGGGGATCCTGGTGCAAGCGGGGTCCTTCCGGGACAAGGACAATGCCGATCGGGCGCGCAGCAGGCTCGCTGCGATCGCGCCGGTCGAGGTCGCGCCGGTGGCCGTCGGCAGCGAAACTTTTTTTCGCGTGCGCGTCGGCCCCTTCGCCAGTGACGGCGACGCCAAAAAGGCGCTCGGGCAAGTGCGGCGGGGTGGCTATTCCGGCGCCAAGATCGTCAGGAACTAACGCGCGTTTCGCCGCTGACGGTTGATTTTTCGGCTCTAGAGTTTGATAGTGCCCCGAAGGCCGGAAACCGATGACGGCGCTCGAAAGCGCTCCCGGCTGCTCTGGAAACCCGTAACCCCGTGTACGTCTTGCGGCCTGACATGTTCATGAAGCGCGCGTTGGTGGGCGTCCTTCTCGCTGTTGGCTTTGCCCAACTGCCGGCGCTCGCCGCGCCGGCGCCGAAGGCCTTCGAGACCAAGGCCAGACACGCCATCCTCATGGACTATGACGCCGATCTCGTTCTCTTCGAGAAGGATGCGGACACGCTGATTCCGCCCGCGAGCATGAGCAAGCTCATGACGCTCGCGGTCGCGTTCCGCGAGTTGAAAGCGGGCCGGCTGAAGCTCGACGATCAGTTCAAGGTGAGCGAGCACGCGTGGCGGACCGGCGGGGCACCGTCGCGCACCTCCGCGATGTTCGCGCCGCTCAAGGAGATGGTCAGCGTCGAGGACCTCATTCGCGGCATCACCATCCAGTCCGGCAACGATTCCTGCATCATCCTCGCCGAGGGCATTTCCGGCACGGAAGAGGCCTTCGCGAAAGCGATGAACCAGTATGCGAAGCAGATCGGGCTCAAGCAGTCGCATTTCGTCAATTCGACGGGGCTGCCGGCGGAAGGCCATCTGATGACGGCACGCGAGCTCGCCATCCTCGCGAACTATCTCATCGAGACCTATCCAGAATATTATTATTATTTCAGCGAGAAGGAATTCCAGTACCGGAAACATCTCTTCCGCAACCGCAATCCGCTGCTCACGGCCGAACTCGGCGTGGACGGTCTGAAGACGGGCTTCCTGGATGAGGCTGGCTTCGGCCTCGTGGCGAGCGCGATACGGGATGGGCAGCGCATCATTGTCGTGGTGAACGGCCTCGATTCCAAAAAGGATCGCGAGGCGGAGCCGCGCAAGCTGATCGAGTGGGGCTTTAAGAACTTCAAGCCGTTCACGCTGTTCGATGAAGGCGAGAAGGTCAGCGACGCGCTCGTTTGGGGCGGCACGAAGCACTATGTACCGCTGGTGGGAGACGGCGCTGTGGACATCATCTTGCCGACCAACGCGACCGGTAAAGTGTCGGCGCAGATCATCTATCAAGGACCGATCAAGGCGCCGATCAAGAAGGGCGATCGGGTCGCGGTGCTCCGCGTGACGTCCGAGGAGGCGACAGCTACGAATGACATCCCGCTTTACGCCGGCGACGACATCGGCCAGAGCAATTTCGCCATGCGCGGTCTCGATTCCCTTCTCGTCCTCGCTTTCGGTTGGCTGCTGTAGCCGTGAGCGACATCGACGAGGAAAGCGACATCGACGAGGTGCAGCACGACGCACCAGCCGGACGCTTCATCACATTCGAAGGCGGCGAGGGCGTGGGCAAATCCACGCAAGCCGGGATCTTGGCCAATCGTCTCGCGCGCGCCGGTCATAGCGTGTTCACCACGCGCGAGCCGGGCGGCTCGCCGCTGGCGGAGGAAATCCGCGAGGCGCTTCTCACCGGGCGCGTGTCGGATATGGGGCCGTTCGCCGAGGCGATCCTATTCTCGGTGGCGCGGCAGGACCATGTCGACCGCTCGATCCGCGGCGCCCTCATGGAGGGGGCATGGGTTGTTTGCGACCGATTCATGGATTCGACCCGAGCCTATCAAGGCGCAGCCGGCGGCGTTCCGCGGCCGGCCATCAATGCGCTGGAGCGGCTGACCATCGGCGGCGTGCTGCCCGACCTTACCGTCATTCTCGATCTTCCCGTCGAGGTAGGTCTCGCGCGCGCGTCCGAGCGTGCCGGCGACGCGGCCCCGGACCGGTTTGAGGCCCAGGACGTGGCGCTCCATCAGCGCGTGCGGAGGGCTTTTCTCGATATCGCGGAGGAAGAGCCCCACCGCTGCATCGTCATCGATGCACGCCAGCCCGAGGCTGTGATTGCCGAGGACATTTGGGAGGCAGTCGAAGCGCGGCTCGGCCCATGAGCGCCGCGGCGGAGCTGTCGCGCAGCACGGCAAACGAGCCCGACCGCCTTGAAGGCTTTTCCGTGCCCCGCGAGGTCGATCGCGTCTTCGGTCATGGCCAGGCCATCCAGGAATTCGAAGACGCGTTGCATAGCCGACGTATGCATCACGCGTGGCTGCTTGCCGGGCCCGAGGGCGTCGGCAAGGCAACGCTCGCCTACCAATTCGCGCGCGCTCTGCTGCTCCCCGTCACCGATGGCGTCCCCCAAGGTCTCAGGCTCGCGCCCGATCATGCCGTCTTTCGCAAAGTCGCGGCGCAGTCGCATCCCAACCTTCTCG
Organism: Methyloceanibacter sp.; assembly: GCF_050999895.1. Taxonomy (GTDB): domain Bacteria; phylum Pseudomonadota; class Alphaproteobacteria; order Rhizobiales; family Methyloligellaceae; genus Methyloceanibacter. The sequence continues at coordinate 8,761 of NZ_JBPCOU010000022.1, forward strand.
TGTTGAGGCGCTCCTGGATCGAAAAGACGAAAAAATATTCGCAGTGGATCGGCGTCGACGAGGTGAGGCGGCTGCGTGCCTTTCTCGGCAGCACCCCCGGCGAGACCGGCTATCGCGTGGTGATCGTGGACCGCGCCGACGAGCTGAATCAGAATGCGGCAAACGCCCTGTTGAAGGCGCTCGAAGAGCCGCCGCCGCGGACAGTCTTTCTCCTCATCACCGGTGCCGAGGGCAGACTGCCGGTTACCATCCGCTCCCGCGCCCGCATTCTCCGCGTCGGTGCGCTTGCGCCTGCGGATCTCGAATCCGCTCTGCGCGCGGCGCTTGCCCGCGACGATCACGACGTTGAGGACGACGCCCTGAACGTCGCCCTGTCTCTGAGCGAAGGCAGCGTGCGCCGGGCCCTCGAACTTGTGAGCGGGGAGGGCATCGCGCTTTACCAGGAGATCATGGATCTGCTGGCGGCACTGCCCGATCTCGATGCGGCCCGTCTGCACCGGCTCATCGACAAGGCTGCAGGCGACGGAGAGCGCGTAGAGTTGTTCTTCTCTCTCCTTCTCGGCGTGATGGAGCGGCTCGTGCGCTTCAGCGCCACGGGCGAGGGGGCAACGCCCGAGGAGCAGGCCCTGGCCCAGAGGCTGATCGATCACGACACGCTCTCGTTGTGGGCGCAGGCATGGGAAGCAATCGGGCGCGCCAGGGCCGATGCGTTTGCGTTGAACCTCGACCGTTCGCTGTTGCTGCTGGAGACGGGGCAGCGGCTGCAACAGCTCGCGCAAGCGGAGGGGCCTTAAGCTAGGCGCGCGGCCGCGCTTGCAGGCGGGGACGGTCGCGGCTATTCCTGCCGCCCATGGCAGCAACGCGGCCCTATTACATCACGACTGCCATCTCCTACCCGAACGATGCGCCCCATATCGGCCATGCCTATGAGGCCGTGGCCACCGACGCGTTCGCGCGCTTTCGCCGCCTGCCGGGCATGGACGTGTTCTTCCTCACCAGCACCGACGAGCACGGCATCAAGATGCTACAGACGGCAAAGGCGAAGGGCCTGACACCGGCCGAGCTTGCCGACCGCAATACGCCGCTCTTCAAGGAGATGGTCGCCGCGCTCAATTGCTCGAACGACGATTTCATCTCGACGCGCGAGACGCGCCATGCGGCCGCGAGCCAGGAATTGTGGCGGCGCATGCAGGCGAACGGCGACATCTATCTCGACAAATATGCCGGCTGGTACTCGGTGCGCGACGAAGCCTATTACGACGAGAGCGAGCTGAAGGAGGCCAGCGACGGACGCAAGCTCTCGCCGCAAGGAACGCCCGTCGAATGGGTCGAGGAGGAGAGCTATTTCTTTAAGCTGTCGGCCTATCAAGACCGCCTGCTCGCGCATTACGATTCCCATCCCGAGTTCATCGGGCCCGAGACGCGCGCGAACGAGGTGAAGAGCTTCGTGCGCGGCGGCCTGCAAGATCTCTCGATCTCGCGCACGACATTCGACTGGGGCATCCCCGTGCCGGGCGACCCGAAACACATCATGTATGTGTGGGTCGATGCGCTGACGAACTATCTGACCGGCGTCGGCTTTCCCGACGAGACCACCGCGAGCTTCAAGCGCTATTGGCCCGCCGACGTGCATATTATCGGCAAAGACATCATCCGCTTTCATGCGGTGTATTGGCCCGCGTTTCTGATGTCGGCGGGCATCGCGCCGCCAAAGCGCATCTACGGCCACGGCTTTCTCTATAATCGCGGGGAGAAGATGTCGAAGTCGGTCGGCAACGTGGTCGATCCCTTCGTGCTCGCGAAGGATTACGGTGTCGATCAGATCCGCTATTTTTTGTTGCGCGAGGTGCCGTTCGGACAGGACGGCAATTACAGCCGCGAGGCGATCGTGCAGCGCATCAACGCCGACCTCGCCAACGATCTTGGCAATCTCGCGCAGCGCTCGCTCTCTATGGTCGCCAAGAATTGCGGCGGCGCGGTGCCTGCGCCGGGTGACCTGACAGAGACAGATCGCAGCATCTTGGCGGCGGCAGACGAATTGCTGCCGCTCGTCACGGCGGAGATCGACGACTTCGCGATCCACCGCGCGCTCGAGACCATCTGGGCGCTGATCGCCGACACCAACCGCTATTTCGCCGGCGAAGAGCCTTGGGCGCATAAGAAAAGCAACCCCGCACGCATGGCCACGATCCTGTACGTGACCGCCGAGGTCGTGCGGCAGATCGCAATTCTGGTGCAGCCGGTGATGCCGGAGAGCGCCGCGACGCTGCTCGGTCAGCTCGGCGTGGCGGAGGATGCGCGCGGATTCGCCGATCTCGGCGCGGCGGGCCGGCTCACGCCGGGCGCGGCACTGCCCGCGCCGGCGGCCGTGTTTCCGCGTTATGTGGAGCCGGAGGGGGCCGAAGCAGCGTCGTAATTTTCATCAGCGGCAAAGCTGCTTGATCCGCGCCTCGTCGACGCCGGCGACGACCACACCGCCGATCACCGTCCGCGGCACGGCGGTATCGCCGAACTTGCGCAGCATGACGGCCTGCACCGGCACGGTGGTGGCGTCGAGGATTTTGTATTCGATATTATTACGGGCGAGGATGGCGCGGACCTGCTTGCAGTAGGGGCACCATGACGCGTTGTACATGGTGACGCTTTTGCTGCATCCGGCCTCGGCCGCGCCCGGCCAGAACGCGAGCAGCGAAGCCGCCACGGCGGGAGCCACAAGATAGAACAGGGACTTCGTTATAAGCTTTCCCGCACGCAATTGTTGTCTCCTCCCGCCATATGTTCCACATAGGGCAGCGCAAGCCGCCCCTTGGCTAGGCTAGCAGGCTGACGAACAAGGGTGTTTCATCTTTCCGTGATGCTAATCGACAGCCATTGCCATCTCGATTTTCCCGAGCTCGCGACCGAGCGCGAGGCGGTGTTGGCGCGCGCGCGCGAGGCCGGCGTGGGGCTGATAGTGACGATCTCCACGCGCGTCAAGCGCTTCGACGAGGTGCGCGCCATCGCGGAGGGAAGTGCCGACGTGTTCTGTTCGGTGGGCACGCACCCGCACAACGCCGCCGAGGAGCTGGACGTGACGGCGGCGGAGTTGGTGCGGCTCGCCGCGCATCCAAAGGTGGTGGCGATTGGCGAGGCGGGGCTCGACTATCATTACGACCACAGTCCGCGCGACGCGCAGGAGCAGGGCTTCCGCACCCACATTGCTGCGGCGCGCGAGACGGGGCTTCCGCTCGTCGTCCATGCGCGCGAGGCCGATGAGGACATTGCCCGCATCCTCGACGAGGAGACGACGAAGGGCGCATTCCCCTTCGTGCTGCATTGCTTCACGAGCGGGGCGGAGCTTGCGCGGCGCGGGCTCGCGCTCGGCGGTTATCTCTCCTTCTCCGGCGTGCTCACCTTCAAGAAGGCCGACGCGCTGCGCGAGATCGCCGCGGAGGCGCCGCTAGACCGGCTGCTGGTCGAGACCGACGCGCCGTATCTATCGCCCGAGCCCTTGCGCGGGCGTACCAACGAGCCGTCTCATGTCGCCCATACGGCCGCGCGGCTTGCTTCTGTGCGCGGGCTTCCGCCCGAGGAGATGGCGGCTGTAACGACGGAAAATTTTTTCCGGCTGTTCCGGAAGGTCCCGCGCACGGCACTGAATCCCAAACCTGATGCGGCATGAGCCTCAAGCTCACCATTCTGGGCTGCGGACCTTCCGGCGGGGTGCCGCGCATCGGCAATCATTGGGGGGCCTGCGACGCGGCGAATCCGAAGAACAGACGCCGGCGCTGTTCGGTGCTGGTCGAGCAGGAGGGCGGCGAGGGCACGACATCGGTGCTGGTGGATACCACGCCGGATCTGCGCGAGCAGCTGCTTGAAGCGAATGTTGGCCTCGTCGACGGCGTACTCTTCACGCATGATCATGCCGACCACACCCACGGCATCGACGATCTCCGCATGATCGCCTTCAACGCCCATCGCCGCGTCGCCGTCTATCACGACGCGGCGACAGGCAGACTGCTCAATGAGCGTTTCGCCTATTGCTTTCATACGCCGCCCGGTAGCCCCTATCAGCCGATCCTAGACTCGCACGAGATCAGGGCGGGGGAGATGGTGCGCTTCGAAGGGGCAGGGGGGGCGCTCGAAATCATGCCGTTCAGCCAGCGCCACGCCGACGGCGAGTCGCTCGGCTTCCGCTTCCGCGACATCGCCTATTCGCCGGATGTCAGCGATTTGCCCGAGGACTCACTTGCACATTTGCAAGGGCTCGATGTGTGGATCATCGATGCCTTACGCTACACGCCGCATCCGAGTCATTTCTCCGTGGACCAGGCGCTGGCCTGGATCGCGCGGATCAAGCCGAAGCGTGCCGTGCTCACGCATATGCATCTCGATCTCGACTACGAGACTCTGAAGGATGCGCTGCCCGAGGGCGTGGAGCCCGCCTATGACGGCATGGTGATCGAGAGCGAATGATCGCGCGCGCTTTACGGCAGCGGAACGCTCACTTGCAGCTTGCCGGCGACGCTATTATCGACGGTCTCCGCGATCGTCTCGGTGAAATCGGCGGTGGCGCGGATCTGATAGGAGTTCTTCTTATTCAAAGTGAGCCCGCCGCCCACGATGTCCTGACGCTGCAGCAGTTCACGCGATAGGCCTTGCGTTTCGGCGCAGCTTGCGGCGCCGCCCGCGCAATTCGCCTTCGCCAGGTCAGGCAGCCTCAGGAGAGATAGTCCGATCAGCGCGACGATGAATGTCGTATGCGATGATGCCAAACGCGCGGGGTTTCCCTGATGAATCAGCAACAGCTTCCCTCCTCTGCGGCGCAGGGTACCGGCTTCCCGCAGCGCAGCAAGAGTCCATTGCGCGCACAAAAGGCTAGGAGGCAGGAGTAAAGATTTTCCCACTTTCTTTCTCTTCGGCCGACGCGAGGGTGATGAAAATTTCAGCAACGTCTTCCGCGGTCTGCAATGTCGTTGGGTCTTCCCCAGGATAGGCTTCGGCGCGCATCGCGGTTGCCGTCGCGCCGGGATCGACCAAATTGACCCGGATCGCCGTGTCTGCGGTCTCGTTTGCATAGGTTTTCGCCAGTGCCTCCAGCGCGGCCTTGGAGGCCGAGTACGGCGCCCAATACGCGCGCGCGGTATGAGCGACGCCCGATGTGACGAAAATGACGCGGCCGGTTTTGGAGCGACGCAGCAGCGGATCGAGCGTTCGGATCAGCCGCCAATTGGCGGTGACGTTCACGGCGAAGACGCGCTCCCACAGATCCGAGGGAATATGGGTGAGGGGCGACAGGCGCTCGAGAATGGCGGCGTTGCCGACGAGGATATCGAGCCTGCCGAAGCGCTCGAAGAGTGTCGGCCCCAGCGCGTCGATTTTCTGACCGTGGACGAGATTCATGCCGATCAGAGTCGCCGTGCCGCCGAGTTTCTTGATGGCGTCGTCGACGGGTTCGAGATTCTTTACGGTGCGTGCGAGCAGCACGACATGAGCGCCTTCGCGGGCGAAGGCGAGCGCAACGGCGCGGCCGATGCCCCGCGAGGCCCCGGTGATGAGCGCGATGCGATCCTTGAGGCGCTGTGTGCTCAAGAGCCAATCCTGACGTCATGGCCGGGCTCGTCCCGGCCATTCACGATTTCTACGGCCTAAAGACGTGGATGCCCGGCACAAGGCCGGGCATGACAAAGAATGAATTGAAGGGTAAGCGTCCAACGGCCTGTTGCCTAGCCGACCTCGGCGAGGAAGGAGAGCTGCTTCTGCTGCGGCGGGCCTTCGCGATCGCGGAGCCGCGTCGGATATTCCCCGGTGAAGCAATGGTCGGTGAACTGGGGATGGTTGGGATCGCGGCCCTCGAAACCCATCGCCTTGTAGATGCCGTCCACGGAGAGGAATTCCAGGGAGTCCGCGCCGATGAAGCGGCGCATGGCCTCCACATCGCCATTACAGGCGGCGGCGAGAAGCTTTTCCTGATCGGGCGTGTCGATGCCGTAGAAATCGGGATGCATGATCGGCGGGCTTGAGATGCGCATATGCACCTCGCTTGCGCCGGCATCGCGCATCATCTGCACGATCTTGACCGAGGTGGTGCCGCGCACGACGCTGTCGTCGATAAGAATGATGCGCTTGCCTTTGACCTCGCCCTGATTGGCGCTGTGCTTGAGTTTGACGCCAAGCTGGCGAATGCGCTGCTCGGGCTCGATGAAGGTGCGGCCGACATAGTGATTGCGGATGATGCCGAACTCGAACGGAATGCCGGAATTTTGCGAGTATCCGATCGCCGCCGGGACACCGGAATCGGGAATGGGAACGACCATATCGGCATCGGCGGGCGCCTCGCGCGCGAGCTGCTGGCCCATTTTCTTGCGCACGTCATAGACGGAGCGGCCGCCGACGATGGAGTCGGGCCGCGCGAAATAGATATATTCGAAGATGCAGGGCCGGGCCGGGTATTTAGGCACGAAGCGGTGGCTCTCGACGCCCTCGCGGGTGATGACGACGACCTCGCCGTTCTCAACCTCGCGCACGTACTCCGCACCGATAATGTCAAGCGCGCAGGTCTCCGACGAGAGGACCCAGGACTCGCCAAGTCGGCCAAGGACCAGCGGCCTGATGCCGAACGGATCGCGCGCGCCGATCATCTTCTTGTTGGTGAGACCGACAAAGGCGTAGGCGCCTTCCACCTGAAGCAGCGCCTCGACGAATTTCTCGACGAACTGGTGCTTCTCGCTGCGGGCGACGAGGTGGAGGATCACCTCGGTGTCGGTCGTCGACTGGCAGATCGCGCCCTTCTGGATCAGCCATTCGCGCATCGTGAGCGCGTTGGTGAGATTGCCATTATGCCCAAGCGCGAAACCGCCGGATTCCAGATCCACGAAGAGGGGCTGCACGTTCCGCAACACGGCGTCGCCGCAGGTCGAATACCGGACATGGCCGATGGCCGTATCGCCCTGGAGGCGTTCGATCACGGGTCTTGAGGTGAAGTGATCGCCGACGAGGCCGAGGCGGCGCTCGGAGTGGAAATGATTGCCGTCGAAGCTGACGATGCCGGCCGCTTCCTGTCCGCGATGCTGAAGCGCGTGGAGACCGAGGGCCGTGAGGGCTGCGGCATCTTGATGATTGAAGACGCCGAAAACGCCGCACTCTTCCCGCAGCCGGTCTTCTTGGAGCCAGCTCAGGTCTGCCGTTTTAAGATCGACGTGCTCGGTCACGGGCGTCCTCGCCTCCTTTAAATAGGCGCCCTGTTAAGGGCTTCAATCCCACGCGACACTTCTTCGTCGACGCTTAACTACAAACCGTTACCGGCCGTCCCGCCTCAGGTCGGCGGTTCGGGCGCCGCGGCCGGTGGCGGCGGTGCTGCCTCGGGCGGTGCTGCGGGCGGTTCCGGGGCTGCCGCGTCGGGCGGTGTTCCTGGCACCCCCGGCGGCACCGCGTCGGGCGGCGCTCCAGGCTGGCCGTCCGGCTGCGTGCCCGGTTGATCCTCCGGTTTCAACTGGCCCGGCAGATATTGCTCGGGATTGACCGGCATGAGCGATTCGATCGCCACCTGGGTCTGCTGAAGAATTGGATAGGACTTGGCGTTGCGGACCCAGTCTGGTTGATCGCGCGCGAGCGCCGTGAAGAGAATGAAGACGATGGCGACCAGCAGAAAACCGCGGGCAAGGCCGAAAATAAAGCCGAGCGTCCGGTCCAGCGCGCCGACGCGGCTATCCAGCACGCGGTCGGAGATGCGGAAGGTGATCAGGCTGACGATGATGAGGGTGAGGATGAAGACGCCGGCGGCAAAGACGATTTGGGCAATGCTCGGCGAGGGGAAGTAAGGCTCGATGGAATGCCAATATTTGGGGGTCAGATAGAGGGCGGCCACGGCGGCCACGGCCCAGGAAAAGATCGACAGCACCTCGCGGGTGAAGCCTCGCACCATGGCGAGGAAACCCGACACAAGCATGATGGCGATCAGAATGACGTCGAGCCAGGAAATGGGCATGAAGCGAACGTTCCTCCGACGGCCGGGACACTATCATGATTCCCCGGCATCAAGCACAAATGGGCGCTTCCGGCAACGATTGGGCCGCCGAATGGCGCATGTCGCAGGCGACTGACGCCTCAGCGCCACAGTGACCTGCCTCTCACGGACCTCACTCGGCGGATGACATGCCGAACCAGGCGACAAGCTCGTCAAGCTGGGAGACCGGCATCAGCGCGATATCCGCAATTTGACGATCGGGCGCCAAGGATGCGGGCACGACCGCACGCACGAAGCCGAGCTTCGCGGCCTCTTTAAGGCGCTGATCCATGTGGCTCACGACCCGGACCGCGCCGGTCAGGCTGACCTCGCCGAAATAGACACTGTCGTCCGGCACCGGTCGCCCGACAAAGGAGGAGAGGAGCGCGGCAGCCGCCGCAAGATCGGCGGCAGGCTCGTTCAGGCGCAGGCCGCCGGCGACATTGAGAAAGACGTCATGGCCGGCGAAGCGGACGCCACAGCGCGCCTCGAGCACGGCGATCAGCATGGAGAGGCGATTGGGGTCGGAACCGACCACGGCGCGGCGCGGCGTGCCCAAGAGCGAAGGCGCCACCAGCGCCTGGATCTCGACCAGGATCGGACGCGTGCCCTCCATGCCGGCGAAGACGGCAGTGCCCGGCACGCCGCGATCGCGATCGCTCAGGAACAGGGCGGAGGGATTCTCGACCTCCTTGAGGCCCTCAAAGCGCATCTCGAACACGCCGATTTCGTCGGTCGCACCGAAACGATTCTTGACCGCGCGCAAGATGCGGAACTGATGGCCGCTCTGGCCTTCGAAATAGAGCACGGTGTCGACCATATGCTCGATGACCTTCGGCCCCGCGATCTGGCCATCCTTGGTGACGTGGCCGACAAGGACGAGGGTGGAGCCGCTGCCTTTGGCGTAGCTCACAAGCGCCGAGGAGCACGCGCGAAGCTGCGAGATGGTGCCGGGCGCCGCGTCCAGCCCTTCGGTCCAGAGCGTCTGCACCGAATCGATGATGATGAGGGAGGGCGGGGGCGCGCTCGACAGCGTCGCGATAATATTGGCGAGCTTGGTCTCGGTGCCGAGCGCTACCGGCGCTTGCTGCAAGCCGAGCCGTGCGGCGCGCATGCGCACTTGCGCGGTGGCTTCCTCGCCGGAGAGATAGACGACGCGCGGACCTTTTTGCGCGAGGCTGGCGGCTGCCTGGAGCAGGAGCGTGGACTTGCCGATACCCGGATCGCCGCCGACCAGGACCGCCGAGGCGGGCACCAGTCCGCCACCGAGAACGCGGTCGAGCTCCGCCATGCCGGTCGGCAGCCGGGGGGCGTCCGCCGTCTCCGCGGCCAGGGTCTCGAAGGGCGAGAGGCGTCCCTTGCCGCCTTTGATGGCGATGAGCGACGGGCCGGCAGACGGCGCGACCGCTTCCTCGATGATCGAGTTCCATTCGCCGCAAGACGGGCATTTGCCCGCCCATTTGTTGCTGACGGCGCCGCAGGCCTGGCAGACGAACGCTCTCGATGCTTTGGCCATGCTCTAGCGGTTCCGATAGCGGCGCAGCGCGCGGCGGCCGAGATTGGTGAGAACTTCGTAGTCGATGGTGCCGGCGCGGCGGGCAAAATCGTGGGCGGAAATTTTTTCGCCGATGAGCTGCACCCAGGCCCCACGCCTTGCCGCGCTTGGCGGAACGTCCGTCACGTCAACGGTGATGAGATCCATGGACACACGGCCGATGATGGGGGCGGCGTGACCCTCAAGAAAGACCTTCAGCCCTTCCTCCTCGTCGCGCGGGGACAGCGAGTGGAAGATGCCGTCGGCGGAACCGACCGCGACGATCGCCACGCGCGAGGGCCGCTTCACGGTGCGGATG
>NZ_JBPCOU010000098.1:0-4936 GCF_050999895.1 Methyloceanibacter sp.
GATTGGTGGGCGCAGTAGGACTCGAACCTACGACCCGCTGATTAAGAGTCAGCTGCTCTACCACCTGAGCTATGCGCCCTGCCAGGCACGCCCTAGGGCCGCCCAAGATCGTTCCCTCTATCACCGCTTCGCGCGCCCTGTCCAGTCCATCACCAGATGGCCCCGATCTCCTTGCGGTCGAGGCGGACAATGCGGTTGAGGTGCGCGTTGAGCACAAAGCCAAACCCCACCATCATGGTCAGCATCGCGGTGCCTCCGTATGAGACCAGCGGCAGCGGAACGCCGACCACCGGCAGCAAGCCCGTCACCATCGCCACGTTGATGAAGACATAGGCGAAGAGGCAAAGCCCGACGCCGGCAGCCACGAGCCGCGCAAACGTGCCGCGGCAGCGCAAGGCCATATAGGCAATGAACAGCAGCACGAGGAGGTAAAGCGTCAGCAGCGCGATGGCGCCGAAAAAGCCCATCTCCTCCGAGAACATCGTGAAGATGAAGTCGGTGTGTTTCTCGGGCAGAAAATTGAGCTGGGCTTGCGTGCCTTGCATGAAGCCTTTGCCGGCGACGCCGCCCGAGCCGATGGCGATCTTCGACTGAAGGATGTGATAGCCGGACCCGAGCGGATCGCGCTCCGGATCGAAGAAGGTGAGCACCCTTTCCTGCTGATAGTCGTGCAGCCGCTCCCAGACATGGGGCAGCGCCATGACCGCACCGGCGACCGCGGCAAGGAAATACAACCAGTTGACGCCGGCGAGAAAGAGCATGCCGGCGCCGATCATTCCCAACAAAGCCGCGGTGCCGAGATCGGGCTGTTCGAGCGCGAGCAGGATCGGCGCGCCGACCATGAGCACGGGCGGAATGATCCAATGCGGCCGGGAGACTTTGCGCGGCGCGAGCCATTGATAATAGCGCGCCAAGGCCAATACGAGCGCCACCTTCATCAGCTCCGAGGGCTGAAAGCTTGCGTCGCCGTAACCGAGCCAGCGTCGCGCGCCGCCACTTTCGACACCGACAAACGGCACAGCGACCATCAGAAGAAGCGCGATCGCATAAAGCGGATAGGCCGTGCGGACCCACCAATTCATGTCGATGAGCGCGATGGCAAAAAGCAGCGCAAGGCCGATGCAAAAACGCACGACATGGCGGCTCGCCCAAGGCTCGAGATCGCCGCCCGCGACCGAATAGAGCGCCCCGACGCCAACCAAGGTGATCGCGGTGAGGAGAAACAGGAATGGCCAGTTCAGGAGCGCAAGCTTCTTGGGGATGTCCGGAGCTTGTTGCTCCAACGTCGCGGCGAACAGCATCTTCATCGAGCGCCTCGGGCCTCGGCAAGCGCCGGCTGGCGTCCGGGTGCGTCGTTGCGCGCAACGAAGGCGGGCTTGCCGGAGGGGTCTCGCAGCAGAAGCACCGTCATCACGTCATGCACGACGGGCGATGCGACGCGGGAGCCGCCACCGCCATGTTCCACGACGCAGGCCACGGCGTAGCGCGGGACATCGATCGGTGCATAGGCGATGAAGAGCGCGTGGGTCTCCCCCTCCCAGCCTTGCAGCCGCCGCCCGCCGCGGGAACTCACCACTTGGGAGGTTCCGGTCTTGCCGGCCATCTGCATGTCGGGGATCGTTAACGCAGCGCGGCCCGCCGTTCCCCCCGGCTCGTTCACGACGCCGATCATGCCGCCGCGCACGAGATCGAGGTGATGCGGTTCGATGTCGAGTGCCGGCGCAACCTTGGCTGCGTTTGCGCCCGACGCGGTCAGACGTGGCACGACGGCCTTTCCCGTCGCGACGCGCCCCGTCATCACGGCGAGCTGCAACGGGGTCGTCAGGACGAAACCCTGACCGATGCCCGCGATCACCGTCTCGCCGCCATACCAGGGCTGACCGAGATTAGCCCTTTTCCAGGCGACGGTCGGCATGACTCCCTTCTTCTGGCCCGCCAAACCGCAAGGATAAATCCGTTCCAGGCCGAGCTTGCGGCCCATTGCTGCGAGCGCGTCGATGCCCATCCGGCGCGCCGTCTCGTAAAAGAAAACGTCGCAAGATTGCTTGATGGCGTCGTGGACATCCATGCGGCCATGGCCGCCGGGCTTCCAGCAGCGGAAATACGCCCGGCCGAGACTGTAGCCGCCAGGGCAGCCAACGCGATCCTTCTCCGTGATGACGCCCGATTCGAGCCCGGCCAGTGCCGTGACGACCTTGAAGGTGGAGCCGGGCGGATAGAGCCCGCGCACGGCGAGATTGTTGAAGGGATTGTCATCGGCTCGTGCAAGTTCAGCGAAGCGCTTGGGATCTGGCTTGAACGTGATGTCGTTGGGATCATAGGTGGGAGTCGAGGCCATCGCGAGCACTTCGCCCGTATTGCAGTCCATCGCCACCAAGGAGGCGCGGCGAAACTCGGCAAGGCGGTTGAGCGCAAATTCCTGCAATCCCTGGTCGACGCTGAGCACGACATCCTTGCCTTGCGTGCCAGGGGTCGAGCCGAGCTTGCGCACCACGCGCCCTCGCGCGTCCGCTTCATAGGTGGTGCTGCCTGCGCTGCCCCTCAGCGCCCGGTCGAATCCCCTCTCTACGCCGACCTTGCCGGTACGGAACCCAGGCAGCCGCATCATGGGATCCTCGTTGACCTCCCGTTGCGCCGCCATGCCGACATAGCCGACGATGTGGGCCATGCTCGTTGCATGGCTGTAGGTGCGGATCGATCCGCTGTCGGTCTGCAAGCCGGGAAACTCGGGCGCGAGGACGTTGAGAAGCGCAAATTGCCGCCAGTTCAGATCCTCAGCGACGAGAATGGGCAGATAGCCGCTTTGACGCCGTGCGTGACGCAGCACACGGTCCTTGTCGGCTTGCGACACCGGCAAGATGCGCGACAAGGAAGCGAGCGTCACCGCCAGATTTTTGCTGTAGCCGGGGACCACAAGGACGCGCAGGTTCTCGCGGTTTTGCGCGACGGGTGTGCCGAAGCGGTCGTAGATCGCACCCCGAATGGGCGCCACGAGCTGCACGCTCAGCCGATTCTCGTCGGACAGAAGCCGGTATTCGGACGAGTCCAGGATCTGCAACTGTCGCAGCCGCCAGCCGAGCAGGCCGAACAGCCCAATCTGGCCTGCGCCAAGAAGGAGAGCGCGGCGTGCGAAGCGCCCGCGCAGGCTGAACTCGGGCTTCACTTCCGTCACGCGACGCCCCGGCGGTTGAAGTCCTCGCGCGGATAGGCGTCGCCGTAAAGCTTGAGCAGCCCGCGCCAGATTATCGGAAAGAGTACGGCGGAGACGAGGGCGCCAAAACCGATGGGCCACCAGTCCACCCAGCGGAAATAATAGAGCGAGGCGAGCAGCCAGCCGAAAACGGCGAGCGCAGAGGCGAGCCCGGTCCAGACGAGCCAGAGCGGGCTCCAATCCCATCTCGAGGACAGGCCGCGCGCGAGGTGTCCGACGGTGCCCGCAACCAGAGCCATCAGCGCCCAGAAGCCGAGCGGTCCGCCTGACGTGACATCGAGCAGAAGTCCAAGCAGCATCGCGACGACCGGCGGCAGGTTCGCACCCGGTATCACCCGCCAGCAGAACACTATCATGACCACGATGAGAGGCAGGATGAAGGTTGCATCGGCCGGAAGTCCCCAAGGCAAAGCGGCGATCAGCACGGCGAGAAGTACCGATAAAATTGGGAGCGCCTGGCTCATTGCCGGACGCGAGTCACGGGCGCGGTCGAGCCGGTGACTTCGCCTATCTTCTTGACGCCGGAGGAAGTGACCGGTTCGGCGGCGCTGACCTTGCCGGCGGCCGGTGGAATCGGCGGGCCTTCCACCGTCGGCAGCTCGCAGGCGTTCGGTGCGGACGCCGGGCCGGCGCTCGCCAAAGTCGGCGAGTTGAAGAAGAGGACGCTCACGGTGTCGAGGGCGCTCAGGTCCGCGTGGGGACGAACCTTGAAGCTCCCCGCCCCTCCGCTGACACTGCCAACACGCAGGCCGCGTGGCAACACGCCGTCGCTGCCGGACGTATAAACCTCGTCGCCCAGGTAAAGTGCGGCGCCATCGGGAATAAATTCGAGGGTGAGGTCGCCGCTGTTGTCGCCGGAAACGATGCCGCGCACCCCGGCCGGTCCAACGAGAACGGGAATGCGGCTGTTGAGATCGTTGAGAAGGAGGACGCGGGTCACGGATGCGCCCGCGCCGATGGTGCGTCCCACGAGGCCATCGCCATTAATCACGGCATAGCCGGCCCGCACGCCCTGCTCACGGCCAAGATTGACAAGGACGCTGCGCACGAAGGGACCGCGCGCATCGGCGATGATGTTGCCGGTGGTAAAATGCAGCGCCGGCTCGTCGACGGCGCTCAGCAATTTGCGCAAATGCTCGACCTTGCGCTCAAGCAGCTTCGCGCGCCACTCCCACTCGTGTAAGCGCTCGTTCTCCTGCTTGAGGCGATCGATCTCGCCAAGGCCGCCGGCATAGGTCCGCACCCGCCGGACGGCATGACGCGCCTCGATGACGGGCACCGAGGCGGCCGCGAACAACGGCGAAGTGAGTTCGGCAAGCTCGTCGCGAGCGTCCGCCACCGTGCCATGACCGATGCGGCTCAGAATGAGGAGGACGCCACAGAGGAAATACAGGCCAAACGTGAGAAGCTCGACCGGCAGCCGCCACGAACTGGATTTCTTGCGGAAGATCGGACTTTGTCTCGGCATCGCGTATGTCTGAGAGCGAGCCCACGCCGGCGCTCACCCCTCCCCGCGGTCGCTCTTTCCGCGACCCTTGTTATCGTTCCGTGTCGTTCATGGCTTGATCAAAAAGTCGGCGATGCTCTCGAGCTGCTCCAGGGCCATGCCGGTTCCCCGCGCGACGCAGCGAAGCGGGTCCTCGGCGATCTTGAACCTCACCCCAGTTTCCTGAGCCAGCCTCACATCGAGGCCACTGAGCAAGGCTCCCCCGCCGGTGAGGTAGA
>NZ_JBPCOU010000042.1:0-17379 GCF_050999895.1 Methyloceanibacter sp.
TTTTCGACCGCGACATGGACGATCGCTTGCAACAGCGGGTGAAGCTCGAGACGGAGATTAGAAGCGCCATCGCCTCGGGCAAGATCGTGCCGTTCTATCAGCCGATCGTCGAACTCGCGGACGGCAATATCATCGGCTACGAGGTCTTGGCGCGCTGGCTGCACCCGACGGAAGGCATTGTGCCGCATGTCGTCTTCATTCCGATTGCGGAATATACCGGTGTCATCGGCGAACTTACCGATGCGCTGCTCGCGCGCGCTCGCCGAAGCCGCGTCCTTTCCCGGTGATACATTCCTGTCCTTCAATATGTCGCCGCGGCAATTCACCGATCCCTTATCAGGGCGTCCTTCCCGCCGCACCGGCTGGAAATCGAGCTGACCGAGACGGCGGTGGTGAAAAGGCTCGATGAGGCCAAAAGCATGCTGCAATCCATGCGCAATGTCGGCGTGCGCATCGCGATCGATGATTTCGGCACCGGCTATTCCGGCCCGCATCATTTGCGCGAGCTGTAGCTCGACCGATCAAAATCGATCGTTCCTTCGTCATGCAGGCGGTGGAGAAGCCGGAGGATGCGAAGCTCCGTCGAAGCCATCGTTGGTCTCGGCCGGGTCCTCGGCCTTCAAGTGACCGCGGAAGGCATCGAGACCCAAGAGACCCTTGATCTCTTGCTCAAGCTGCGAGACCGGGCAGGGCTTTTTCTTCGGCAGGCCGAACCGGCGGCGGAAGTCGCACGGCCGCTATCCGACAGGTCGCGGCACATCGCTTGAGTCTTGGGGCTAACGCGGCGCGAGTACCATCACCATCTGCCGCCCCTCCAGCCGGGGCTCGGACTCAACCTTGGCGATGGTCGTGGTGTCGAGCTTGACGCGGTCGAGCAACTGCGCACCGAGCTCCTGATGCGCCATCTCGCGCCCCCGGAACCTTAGCGTCACCTTGACCTTGTCGCCTTCCTCGAAGAAGCGGCGCATCGAGCGCATCTTCACATCGTAGTCGTGCGTATCGATGTTCGGCCGCATCTTGATCTCTTTGATCTCGACGGTGCGCTGCTTCTTGCGCGCTTCGGCCGCCTTCTTCTGCGACTGATATTTGAACTTGCCGTAGTCGAGGAGCTTGCAGACCGGCGGCTCCGAATTCGGAGCAATCTCCACGAGATCGAGCCCGGCTTCAAGCGCGTGCGCGATGCCATCCGTCGTGGAGATCACGCCGATATTAATGCCAGTGGCATCGATGAGCTGGATGTTGGGAACGGTGATGCCCTCGTTGATGCGGGGGCCCTCCCTGTTGGGAGTCAAATTCGTCGGCCGTCTTGCGATGTGTCGCTCTCCTCTGTTCCGAACACAGCTGCGATCCCCGTCGGGACGAGCCTTGTTCCTCGTCCGGCGCTGAACGCTTCAAGGTTCTACAGGATGGGAATTCACAATGACAAGTCAAACGCGAGGGATTCTGCCCTCGATCCCGGCGGATCGCGGTCTGCACGACCCGCCGGGGCAAGGGGAACAACGGAATCGCCGGTCTAGCTCGCGCTTGCCGGTCCCGCATAATCGGTGAGCTGGCAGCTCCAGCCGCCGACGGCGTAGCCATGATAGGCCGGGTTCTGCTCAAGATACTGCATGGAAGCGAGGTAACCGGCCCGGCCGATGCAGGAGCGCGGCGACATCTCCGCGGTCATGGTTTCGGGCGGGACGGGGACATCGACGCATTGTCCGGGGCCCGCCGCGCCGCTCGCCAGGCACGCCTTGACGATGAGGGTGACGAATAGCTTCATGCCGCCCTGCTTCCAGTCGAATAAAGTCCAACACTCATAACGAACTCCTCTTGTGCGCGTGCGCGCATCGAGCCTGCCCATCTTGCGATGGCGCCTGTCCTCCAAGGATTTCCGGCAAAGATCGGCTGGTACGATCCAGCTTTCATGCGGACACTTGTGATGTGCCGGCAGATTGGCGCGGGGAACGTCCCCTCGCGCGTTCAAGTTTCCTACATGGGGAAGCTCGCCTGTCGCAGCAAGGCTTTTCCCCCGCGCCCGGACAAGGCATGGTGGGATAGAATAGGAGACGGGAGATGAAGATGCGGGTGCTGATCGCCGCAATTGTTCTGTTGGGCCTGACGGTCGCGGGCCTCGCGCAAGGAAGCCCCACAAGGCGGTGCCTGCTGATTTCCGGCACCGGGGATGGGCTCGGCAAGCAGGCTGCTTCGGCGGCCGCGCTCGGCGCGCTCGCCGATGCCGTTGCGAAATGGCAGGCCGAGCATAATGTGCAGACCTACGAGGCGACGCCCTGGAAGCCCAATCCCAATCCCTATTGGCGCAGCACCATTTCCGAGAATCTCTTCCTGCCGCCCGACGACGTGACCGATCGGACCTATACGATCTGCTGGAAGGGCGTGGTGTCGCCGGCGGTCTGCACCTCCGGCACCAAAGTTTGCTGGTAGCGGATCAGGGTTCGGCCGCGTAGGCCGGCGGATTTTCGTACAGCTCGGCCAGATTGGTGCCGAGCAGCTCGTCGTAAACGGCGAGGGTCTTGGCCTGCATCTGCGAAAGCTCGAACAGGGCGACGACGCGCGCGCGGCCGCGCGCTCCGATTGCGGCTCTGTCGGCGGGCGACAGCGACAGCGCGAACTTGATGCGGTCGGCGAGCGCCCCGGCATCGCCCGCCGGAACGCTCCAGCCCGTGAAGTCCTCGACCTCGCCGATCGTCTCCGGCAAGGCTCCAAGGTCTGACACGATAACCGGGCATCCCATGGCCTGCGCCTCGATGCTGGTGCGCCCGAAGGTCTCGGCGACGAGCGACGGCACCAGGGCAAGGTCGGCTGCGAGAAAGGCGACCGGCATGTCGCTGCAATGGCCGACGACGAGCACCTTGTCTTCGAGCTTGTTGCCGGCGATGAGGTCGAGCAGTTCCTGGCGGTAGACAGCCTTGCCTGGGGCGTCGCCGGCGAGGATGATGCAAACACCCGCAAGCGCGCCCTCTTTGTCCAGACGGGCGGCGGCCTCGATAGTCTGCGGCTGGCCCTTGATACTGCTGATCCGCGCGGCATGCAGCACGATGCGCGTTTCCGGCGCGACGCCCCAGACTTGCCGGAGCTTGCTGACGGGTCCCGGCGGGACCACGAGCGGATCGAAGACCGCGCTATCCAGGCCGCGATAGACGACGCGAATGCGATCTCGCGCGACGTGCTGGCGGCCGACGACAAGATCGGCGGTGTACAGCGAATTGGCGATCACGCGGTCGCCGCGCCCCATGACGCTGTTGTAGAGCGCCTTGAGCGGACCGGGGCTGCTATAGGCGCCATGATAGGTGGTGACGAAGGGTCGCTTGGTCCAGCGCGCGGCGATGAAAGCGCTCCATGCCGGGGCGCGGCTGCGGGCATGGACGAGATCCACGCCGCGCGCCTCGATGAGCCGCGCGAGTTTGCGCGCATTGGCGAGCATGGTAAGGGGGTTTTTGCTGGCGACAGGCATCGGAACCACCTCGCCGCCGGCTTGCACGATTGCCTTTGCCATGCGCCCGCCTTCGGTCGCGACCAACGCCTTCGCGCCGGCTCGGGTCAGCGCCTCGGCGATTTCGACGGTCGTCATCTCGCTGCCTCCGGTTTCGAGGCGCGGGACGACCTGCAATATGGTCACATTGGGCATGGGGTAAACTTCGTGTGAATGGCTCGGCAACGATGCAGGGCTTCTTAGAATGGACGTTGGATCACGGCAATTCGCGGAGATCGGCTCAGGCGCGCGCCGCCGCCGCATCGCCTATCGCTGGACTGGCACGGACGCCGACGATGGCAAGGTGGCGCTGGTCTGGCTCTCGGGCTTCCGCGCCGACATGGAAGGCACCAAGGCGACGACGGTGGCGGAGTGGGCGCGCGCCCGTGAGGTCCCCATTCTGCGCTTCGACTATTCGGCGCACGGCGCTTCGGACGGCGCGCTGATCGACGCTACCATCGGCGACTGGCTGGAAGAGTCGATCGCCATGTTCGATCTTCTCGGCAAGCGGCGCGCCATCGTCGTCGGGTCGTCCATGGGCGGATGGCTTGCGCTGCTCTTGGCGCGTATTCTTGCGAAGCACGGCGCATCGCGACGGCTCGCCGGACTCGTGCTGATCGCGCCGGCATTCGACATGACCGAAACCTTGATGTGGCGCGTTCTTCCGACGGAGATCAAAGCCAAGGTCGAGCAGGAGGGCGTTTATTATCATGCCTCCGCTTACGGTGATCCCTATCCCATCACGCGGCGCGTCATCGAAGAAGGCCGCAATCATCTCCTCGAAGCGTCAACGTTCGATCCGGGATGTCCGGTGCGCATTATCCAGGGCATGCGCGATCCGGACGTCCCGTGGCGCCACGCGCTGGCGCTCGTCGATCTGCTGGATGGCGACGACGTCGAACTCAACCTCATCAAGGAAGGCGATCATCGCCTCTCCGAGCCGCATGATCTGCGCCGGCTGGAAGCGACAATCGCGGCGCTGCTCGCGTCGGTGAGAGATCACCGCTGAGCATCTAGCAGCGCCGCAAGGCCGTCGCGATAGGTGGGATAGCGCAAGCTCACGCCAAGCTCTGACTTGATGCGCTTATTGCCGATCCGCCGCGTGCCTTGGTAGAAGCTGCGCGCCATCGGCGGGAGGTCGGCCTCCTCGAACGGCACCGCAGGAGGCGGCGGAACGCCGAGCAGCTCGGCAGCATGCGCGATCACCTCGTCAGGCGGTGCGGGCTCGTCGTCGGCAACATTGTAAATGGCCCCCGCATGCGGCTGCGCGATGGAACCCTCCAGCACGCTCGCGATGTCTTCGACATGGATGCGGCTGAAGACCTGCCCGGGCTTCACGATGCGCCGCGCCGTGCCGTCTTTCAGCTTGTCGAAGGCGCTCCGCCCAGGACCGTAGATGCCGGCAAGGCGGAAGATCTGCACTGGCACACCAATCTCGGTGCCGAAGGCGAGCCATGCCGTCTCAGCTGTGACGCGTGCATGCGTGCGTTCACTGTTCGGCGCGACGGGCGTCTCCTCGTCCACCCAGGCGCCCTTCTGATCCCCATAGACGCCGACCGTGGAGAGATAGCCGGTCCATTGAAGCGCAGGCAGAGCGGCGATCGCCTCGCTTGCGGCGTTGAGCACGGGATCGCCATCGGTCCCGGGTGGGATTGAATGCAGCAGATGCGTGGTGCCGTGGAGCGCGCGCGCCAGTTCGTCGCTGAACGCGCCGGTAAAGCGCACGACGCCGTAGCCGATCGCCGTAAGCCGCTCGATATTCGCCGCATCGCGCGACGTGCCGGCGATTTCCCAGCCTTGGGCCGCAAGACGCGCGGAAAGTACTTCGGCGCTGAACCCGAGGCCGAAGGAGAAGAGACGGTTCACGCCGCGGCCTCAAGCCATTCGCCGCGCACGGCGGGATCGGCCTCGGCGGGCGCTAAAAAGGGGCGCAGCGCCCGAAGCCGCTGCGGCGCGAGCCGGGACAGCGCCCACACCGCCATGGCACGGACGAGGGGAGAGGCATCGTCGAGCAGGCCCTCGATTTGCGGCATCAGCGTCACGTCGCCGGAATTGCCGGCCGCGATAAGGACGTTGCGCATGAAGCGGTCGCGCCCGGTGCGCTTGACGGGCGTGCCGCGGAAGCGCGCTCGGAAGGCTGCATCGTCGAGAGAGAGCAACTCCGCGAGCGGTGGATTGTTCGTCTCTTCCCTAACGCTGAGAGTTGTCTTGCGCGCCGCGTGCGCAAACTTGTTCCAGGGGCAGACTGCAAGGCAATCGTCGCAGCCGAAGATGCGGTTGCCCATCGCCTCGCGAAATTCCGGCGCGATGTGACCCTTATGCTCAATGGTGAGATACGAGATGCAGCGACGGGCATCGATGCGATAGGGGGCGGTGAAGGCGCGCGTCGGGCAGATATCGAGACAACGGCTGCAGCCGCCGCAATGATCCTCTTCCGGCGCATCCGCGGGAAGCTCGGCGGTGGTGAAGATCGAGCCGATGAAAAGCCACGACCCGAAGTCGCGCGACACGAGATTGGTATGCTTGCCCTGCCAACCCACTCCCGCCTTTGCGGCAAGAGGCTTCTCCATCACCGGTGCGGTATCGACGAAGACTTTCACCTCGGCCTCGGCGAGAGTTTGCACGAGGCGCGCAAGCGTCTTCAGCTTGGCTTTGAACACGTCGTGATAATCGGCGCGCTGCGCGTAGACCGAGATCGCGCCGCGCGAACGTTCACCCAGAATGGAAAGCGGGTCGCCGTCGGGGCCATAATTCAGACCGAGCAGGATGACGCTGCGTGCCTCCGGCCAGAGAGCGAGCGGGGCTTCGCGGCGATCCGCGGTGGCTGCGAGCCATCCCATGTCGCCGTGCCGCCCCTCGGCGAGAAACGCATGCAGCGCCGCGCCGGCGCCATCGGCAGCGTCGGCGGACGTAAAGCGCACCACATCGAAGCCGAGCGCTTCGGCTTCGCGCGCGATCTCGCTCTTCAGGGGTTCGGACATGGGTCTAATGTCGGGCTGTGCGTCAGAAGTCGAGGTCGGCGTAGGTTCCAGAGGGGATGAAACCGGCAACACGATCCTGCAGCAGTGGCCGGAACGAGGGCCTCGACTTGAGCAGCGCATACCAGTTCTTCGCCGCCTCGTAATCTTCCCACGGCACCTCGCCGAGATAGTCGAGCGTCGACAGATGCGCGGCCGCCGCAAGATCGGCGAAGCTCAAGGCGCTGCCGCCGATCCAGCTCCGCGTCTCCGCGAGGTGGCCGATATAGGCAAGATGATAGCGTAGATTGTCATGGCCGGCGCGCATCGCCTCCGTGTCAGGCGACCCGCTATTCGGTCCGAAGCGGCGAAAAACCTTCTCGTCGACGAGGTAGCTCGTCACCTCGTCATGGAACTTGCGATGAAACCAGTCGACGAGTCGCCTGACCTCCGCGCGCTCCACGGCATCGCCGGGAAAGGGATGGAAGCCGCGGTTTCCAGTCGCATCGATCGTTTCGCCGAGATATTCGGAAATGGCATAGGCGCCCGCGATGACGCCGTGCTCGTCGGTCACCAGCACAGGCAACGTGCCCGCCGGATTGAGCTCGATAAAGCCTTGGCGCCATTCCCACGGCCGTTCTTCGACGGCCGCGACCTCGATGCCGCACTCGTCGAGAGCCAGGCGGATCGAGCGGGAATAGGCGCAAAGTGGATAGTGTAGGAGTGTTGCCATCGACCTATTCGGTGGCTTGGGGCCGCGAAAAGAATTTCACGGCGGCTGGGCCCCCGGTATAGAACCTGCTCGCGCGCCGAACAAGCGGCGCCACGGGGGGCTATGACCGTAGAGCAGATCATTGTGCTGGCGGTGGTGCAGGGAGTCACCGAATTCCTGCCGATTTCGTCGTCAGGGCACCTTATTCTCATCCCTGCGCTGACCGGCTGGCCGGACCAGGGCCAGTTCGTCGATGTCATGGTGCATCTCGGCACCCTGCTCGCGATTCTCATCTATTTCTGGCGGGATGTCTGGAAGCTCATCCTCGGCACGATCGAGCTGTTCAAGGGCCGCATCACCGACGACGGGCGCCTTGCAATCTATATTTTGCTCGGCACCATCCCCGCGGTCCTGTGCGGTCTCGTGCTCGAAAGCTTCGACTTTCCGCATCTCTAGCGCAACCTCGCCGTGGTCGCCTGGAACACGATTCTCTACGGCATCTTGATGTTGATCGCCGACATGCTGCGTCCGCAGATTCGCACCATGAAAGACATCACCTTGGGCATGGCACTGTTCATTGGCTTCGCGCAGGCGCTCGCACTCATACCGGGCACCAGCCGGTCCGGGGTGACAATCACCGCCGGTCGCTTCCTAGGATTTACCCGCCCCGACGCGGCACGTTTCTCATTCCTGCTCGGCATCCCCGCCATCGGTGCGGCGGGCGCCTTGAAACTGATCGAGGCCCTCCGCGCCGGCGAGTCAATCACGCCGGGCACGTTCGAATGTGCGGCCCTCACCTTCGTCGCTGGCCTCGCCGCGATCGCCTTTCTCATGGCGGTGCTGAAGCGCGTGAGCCTATTGCCTTTCGTGCTCTACCGCATGGTGCTTGGCGGCTTCCTCCTCGCGATGCTTTACACTTAGACTACGGCCGATAGATCGAGAACTGGCCGCGCGGCCGGAACTGTTCGAGATAATCGGGCACGACCGCCTCGATCGCCACCGGCTCG
The DNA here is from genome assembly GCF_050999895.1 of Methyloceanibacter sp. GTDB lineage: Bacteria > Pseudomonadota > Alphaproteobacteria > Rhizobiales > Methyloligellaceae > Methyloceanibacter. The sequence continues at coordinate 8,152 of NZ_JBPCOU010000042.1, forward strand.
ATGCCGAGGCCTTCAAGCGTGCGGCCGTCATGGATGGCCGCCTCGCTCACCACATTGTCGGTCTCAAGCAGCCGCACCTGATCGATCGTCAGCGGGGGCTTCGGCAGCAATTGCAGGAACGCCGCCTTCATCTTGGCGAACCAGAAGGGCACGGGAACGAGCGGGCGCTTGCGCATCGAGTAGGCGAGCACGCGCTCCATCACTTCTTTCAAAGTCACGATCTCCGGGCCGCCGAGCTCATAGGGCCCCTCGGCGTGGACTCTCCCCGTAAGGCCCGCCAGCACGGCCTTGGACACATCGCCGACGAACACAGGCTGAAACCGCGTCTTGCCGCCACCGATCAGCGGAAGGACAGGCGCGATGCGCGCGAGCGCCGCGAAGCGGTTGAAGAAATCGTCATCTGGTCCGAACACGACAGAAGGGCGCAAGATCACTGCGTCGGGGAAAGCATGTCGTACCGCCTCCTCGCCTTCCGCCTTGCTGCGCGCATAGGCGGAGAGGGAGTCGCGGTCGGCGCCGATCGCGGAGAGATGCACGAAGGTGCCGACGCCATTGGCACGTGCCGCTTCCGCGACGTTCCGCGCGCCCTCGTCCTGCACGGACTTGAAGGTCTGATTGCCCGTCGGAAACAGAATGCCGACCAGATTGATCACGGCGTCCGCGCACTTTGCCGCCGCGAGCAGCGAGTCCGGGTAGCGCACATTGACCTGCACCGCGTTGATCTGCCCGACGCTGCCAAGCGGCTGCAAATGGCCGGCAAGGTCGGGCCGGCGCACGGCGATCCGCATGCGCGCGCCAGTCTTGGCGATGGCACGGACGACGTTGCGGCCGAGGAACCCAGAGCCACCATAGATCGTGACCAGGGCCGAGTTGTTCAGGGTGATCGCCACGGGACTGCCCTTCGATGGAGTTGAGCCTAGCGGGTCGGCAGCAGCTTTGAGCAGCAATACACGACCCGGATCAAGGCGCTCAAGACGATCGGCGCGGATTGACTTTGGCCGACGCCAATCGTACCTCAAGTCCTTCATGCCCAGGTGGCGGAACTGGTAGACGCGCTAGCTTCAGGTGCTAGTGCCCGAAAGGGCGTGGAAGTTCGAGTCTTCTCCTGGGCACCAAAGTCTTGCTTTCCGGGCACCTTGACCTGGAAAGCCCCCACGGGGGCAAGCGAAAGAACCTTGAACCAGCCTCTTCCCGACCTGCATCGCGGCGACCTGCCAACGGGCCGTTTCAGCGGTCCCTCTGTCGCCATCGACACCGAAACCTTAGGGCTCAATCCCTTCCGCGACCGGCTCTGCCTCGTCCAGCTCTCCTCGGGCGACGGGAGGGCCGAACTCGTCCAGTTCGGCAAAACCTATGAGGCCCCGGAGCTGAAGAGGCTGCTCGCCGATGAGAGCGTGCTGAAGATATTCCATTACGGCCGCTTCGACATGGCCGTTCTCAAGCATTTTCTCGGGGTGATGCCACGGCCGGTCTATTGCACCAAAGTGGCCTCGAAACTCGCCCGCACCTTTACCGACCGCCATGGTCTCAAGGATCTCTGCCGCGAGATGCTGGGGGTCGAACTGTCAAAGCAGCAGCAATCCTCCGATTGGGGCGCGGACCAGCTTACGCCCGACCAGCTCAATTATGCCGCGAGCGACGTGTTGCATCTGCACGCCCTAAGGGAGAAACTGGATGCCATGCTGCGGCGTGAGGGACGGGAGGAGCTTGCGCGGGCTTGCTTCGACTTCCTGCCGACCCGCGCCGAGCTCGACCTTCGCGGCTGGGCGGAGATCGATCCCTTCGCCCATTAGGCGAAAACCGCAGGGTCGCAGGCGTCGCAATCTGAGCAAAATCCTGCGGCTAGCTGACCTGGGCAGGCGGGAAGCCGCCTCGAGGAGCATCGGGCAAACGAATGGCTATGAGCGCAGATGTCGCTTCGGCGCATGGAGGGTATCGCCCCCGCTCCACGGAGGAGCGCGAGAGGGCCTTTCGGCGCGCCGCGCATCATAGCCGCATCGTCACCATTCTGCGCCGGACGCTTCCGGTCATCGCCCTGGTTGTGCTTGCCGCCTATTTCATTTCCTCCAGCATGAGCGTCAGGGTTGGCGACATCACGGCCAGCATCAGCGGCATGGAGGTCAGCGGGGGCAATCTTCGCATGGTCAATCCCAAGCTTCAGGGCGCCAACAAGGACAACGGCACCTACACCATCGGCGCCGACTATGCCGATCAGGAGATCAAGAATCCCAAGGTGATCAAGCTGCATGCCATTAGGGCCGATGTTGCGAACCCATCCGGCGGCTGGTCGCGCATGAATGCCGTGCGCGGCGTGTTCGATACGAGGATCGAGCGGCTCGTCATGCAGGAGAAGATCACCATCGCGACAAGCTCAGGCGTCAGCGGAACCTTGAAGCATGCGACCCTCGACATGAAGACCCAGACGCTGCGTTCGCACCGCCCCGTGTCCTTCGTCATGCCGAGCGGGACCGTCAGCGCGAGTGCGCTCACGCTCCGCTCTGCCGACCATGAACTTGAATTCCGCGGCAAAGTGAAAGTGCATCTTACCAAGACTCCGAAGCCAGAAAAAGAAGGAGCCGCGGCGGCCACAAAGCCGAGCCAAACCGCGCCAGCGCCGCATGTGGCGGCGCCGCCGCAACCGGCAGGCGCCGCACCGCAAGCGTCGAGTTCCGCGCCGCCGGCTCCCGCCGTGCCGGGAGCAGGGGCTACGGTGGAGAAGCCGCTATGAGCGTGCGTTCGTGGGCGTCTCTGGCCGGTCTATGCGGTGTAACGGTCAGCGTCGTGCTCGTGCTGACGGGCGCCGCGTCGGCGCAGACGCTCTCCAATTCATTCGGTGGATTGTCGGAGAGTTCCAAGGACCCGATCGATATCGAGTCCGATGTTCTCGTCGTTCACGACGCGAAGAAATACGCGACCTTCAAAGGTAATGTGAAAGCGGTCCAGGGCACCACCACGCTGCGCGCGAGCGAACTCGACGTGCATTATGTCGGCGGCGCGGAAGACCTTGCGGGCGGCGCGGAAAAGGATGGCGACGCAAAGGCGCAGCCAGCGAGCACGCCCGCGGCACAACCGCAAGGCAATGCTGTCGCCAAGAGCGCCGATCCCAAGGCGGTGGATCCCAAGGCAGGCGATGCCAAGGCAGGCGCCGCCACGACCGGCGATAAGGCCGACGACCCCAGCTCCAAGATCACGAAGATCGAGGCGCGCGGCGAGGTCATCATCAACAGCAAGGACGATCAGACCACGACCAGCGATTGGGCCCTCTACGACGTGCCGGCCCGCACGGTAACCGTGGGCGGCAATGTGGTGTTAACCCAGGGTCAGAACGTGCTAAAGGGAGATAGGCTCGTCATCAACCTGGAAACGGGCGAGAGCCGGTTCGAGAACACGGGAGGGGTTACCCCCGGAAAGCGCATTCGTGCCCTATTCATGCCCAAGGACGACGGTGGCTCCAAGCCCAAGTCGGACAGCAAGCCCGAGGGCGCCGCGCCTAGCGGCGAGCAGGGCGCGGCGAAGCCGGATGAGACCGGGTCCGGGTCCGAAAAGCCGAACGCGAAGTCGGCCGACGACGCCGAGAGCAAAGACCCCTGGGTCCTGCTTCCCGGTGTTCATGAGTAGCGCGCAGCACGACCTTCATTGGATGTTAACCGGGCGCCGCTTCAGTTGAGCGAGCGGAAGGGGTCAGTGGGCAAGTTGCTGTCATTCCCAGACCGCCAGGCAGTCGCCATCCAAAGACCGGTCCCGGGCTTGGATCAGCCTGGCCACGCTCCAACGGCACGGCCGCAGTCGTCGAACGGCCGGCTCATTGTCCGATCCGTCGTAAAGAGCTTCAAGAAGCGCACCGTCGTCCGCGGCGTCAGCCTCGAGCTGAACCGCGGCGAGGCGGTCGGGCTCCTTGGTCCGAACGGCGCTGGCAAGACGACCGTGTTCTACATGATCACGGGACTGATCCCGGCGGACGAGGGCAGTATCACGATTGACGGCCGGGACGTGACCGGGCTGCCGATGTACCGCCGTGCCCGACTTGGCATCGGCTATTTGCCGCAAGAAGCCTCGATCTTCAGAGGCCTTACGGTCGAGGAGAATATTCTTGCGGTGCTCGAGACTGTCGAACCCGATCGCCACGAACGCCAGAAGCAGCTCGATGCGCTCCTGGAGGAGTTTCGCATCACCCGCCTCAGGACTTCGCCGGCCATGCGTCTCTCCGGCGGTGAGCGGCGGCGCGTCGAGATTGCCCGCGCGCTCGCCTCACGGCCATCCTTCATGCTTCTCGACGAACCCTTCGCCGGCATCGATCCGATCGCCGTCAACGACATTCGCGCTCTCGTGCAGCATCTCACGCGGCGCGGCATCGGTGTTCTCATCACCGATCACAATGTGCGCGAGACGTTGGAGCTCGTCAGCCGGGCCTATATCATCCACGACGGCATGGTGCTCACCCATGGCACGGCCATGGAGGTCATCAACAACGAGGACGTTCGGCGCGTTTATCTCGGCGACCAATTCCGGATCTGACGTCGATCGCGCCCGGTCCCGCGAGTAAATAGTATGGCGATCACCCCAAAGCTGGAGCTCAGGCAAGGCCAAAGCCTGGTGATGACGCCGCAATTGCAGCAGGCGATCAAGCTGCTGCAATTATCGAATCTCGAGCTGTCCGCCTTTGTGGAGGCCGAGCTTGAGCGCAATCCGCTCCTCGAACGGCTCGACGGCGACGACGGAACGCCCGCGAGCGAAAGTGCCGAGCCGAAGCCGGCCTTCAGCGAGAGCGAGGCGCAAGAGGCGAACGCAATATCGAGTCCCGCCGTCGCGGAAGCCGATACCGGCAGCGCCGAGCCCGACGACGGCGAGTGGCTCGACCTCGAACGGTCCAATGGCACCGTCAAATCCGACGATCTCGATGTAGAACCCCAGGATGCCTTTCCCGACTCCGATGGCTTCGCCGCCGACGGCCTCAAGGATTCGGGCTGGGCGCTGCTTGGGCGCGGGCCCGGAAGCGGCGACGGCGAGGCGCCTAATCTCGAAGCCTATGTGGCGGAAGAGCGGACCCTGCGCGACCTTCTCGCCGAGCAGTTGACGCTTGCCTTCGCCGATCCGGCCAGGCGGCTGATCGGCCAGCACCTGATCGATATGACCGACGAGGCCGGCTATTTGCGGGGCCATCTCTCAGCCTTGGCCGAACTCCTCGGCGCGCCGCTGTCTCTTGTCGAGGAGACCCTCGCGGTGATGCAGGGCTTCGAGCCTAGCGGCGTGTTTGCCCGCGATCTTCGCGAATGCCTCACCTTGCAGGTCAAGGAGCGCGACCGCTGCGACCCGGCGATGGCGAGCCTGCTCGACAATCTCAATCTTCTCGCCGTCCACGATCTCTCCGCATTGCGGCGGATCTGCCGCGTCTCGGATGAGGATCTTTGCGACATGATTCAGGAAGTGCGGCAGCTCAACCCGAAGCCGGGCCTGATCTATGGCGCCACGCCCGCGCAGCCGGTGGTCCCCGATGTTCTCGTTCGCGGCCTTCCGGACGGCAGCTTCCATGTCGAACTGAACAGCGAGACGCTGCCGCGCGTGCTCGTCAATCAGTCCTATTACGCGACTGTCTCCAAGTCGGCGACGCGCAAGGAGGACAAGAGCTACCTGACGGATTGCATGCAGACCGCGAATTGGCTGGTCAAAAGCCTCGACCAGCGCGCCCGCACCATCCTCAAAGTTTCGCAGGAGATCGTGCGGCAGCAGGACGGCTTTTTCAGCAGTGGCGTGCGCCATCTGCGGCCCCTCAATCTGAAGACCGTGGCCGATGCGATCTTCATGCATGAGTCGACCGTCAGCCGCGTGACGGCGAATAAATACATGTCCACGAATCGCGGCCTGTTCGAGCTGAAATATTTCTTCACCTCGTCGATTCCGTCGTCCGGCGACGGCGACGCCCACTCTTCCGAGGCGGTGCGTCACCGCATTCGCGAGATGGTGGATGCGGAGCGCGCGAGCGAAGTGCTGTCCGACGACAAGATCGTCGAGAAGCTGAAGGACGACGGCATCGACATCGCGCGCAGGACGGTCGCGAAATATCGCGAGGCGTTGCGCATTCCCTCTTCGGTGCAGCGACGCCGCTTGAAACGCATCACAGGCAACGGCTCTGCCGCAAACGGGCTAGACCCATGTTCGGTGCGGCAAAAATTGGCGGTCTCGCTGCCGAAATCGGATTGGGTTTGACACCCTTTAGGCGGGGGTCTAGCTTGCAGCCCGCGGTGGTGCCGAGCACAATAGAAAAGTTTAGGTGCTTGGCGATGGGCGGCCCTGCGACGGCCTATATAAGTAACGAGTCACCCCACGAATCTGGGGCGCATAGGGCCATTCGACAGTTCCGCGGTCGATGACGATAACAGGTCACTGGTAAAAATCTGGACGTTGGCGAGGCGTTGCGGAATTACGTCCAGGAGCGAGTTGCACACTCGGTCGGCAAATTTCTCGGTAGCGCCCCACGGGGCATGTGCGCATCGAGAAAGAACACGGGGAGTTCCGCACGAATTGCACGATTCATCTTTGGCAGGGCATGAGTCTCGAGGCTCACGGCGTTGCGCCGGAAGCGTATCAAAGCGCCGATCTCGCCTGCGAGCGTTTGGAAAAGCGGGTGCGGCGTTACAAGCGCAGGCTGAAGCGCCACGGCAGCAACGAGAGCCTGCGTAAGGAGACGTCAGCCGCGTCTTATGTGATTCAGTCGCCGCGCGAGGAACAGGAGGGAAGCGATGAGGACGAGGACAATCCAGTCATTATTGCCGAGTCCGAAACCGTGGTGCACGAGATGGCGGTGAGTGACGCCGTCATGCAGATGGATTTGTTCGACCAAGGCTTCCTCGTATTCCGCAATGCCGGCAGCGGGGGGATCAACGTGGTGTACCGTCGCGAAGACGGCAATATCGGTTGGGTCGATCCCGCGGGAAAAAACGCAAAGGCGCGCCGCTAGGTTTCGCGCGCTTCATGCTCCTGGCAGCAGATGGGTAGCTATTATGGATCTAGGTGATCTCATTCCGGCCGACGCGGTCGTTGCCTCGCTCAAGGCCAAGAACAAGAAGCAGCTCCTGCAGGAGCTGTCCGCGCGCGCGGCCCGCCTCACAGGTCTCGAGGCGCGGTATATTTTCGATTCCCTGCTGCAACGCGAGCGGCTCGGCTCGACCGGGCTCGGCCAAGGCATCGCGATTCCGCACGGCAAGTTTGTCGGCCTGAAGCAGATCGTCGGCATCTTCGCGCGCCTCGACACCCCAATCCACTTCGATGCCGTCGACGGCGAGCCCATCGATATCGCGTTCCTGCTGCTGGCGCCGGAAGGTGCCGGCGCCGATCATCTGAAGGCGCTTGCCCGCGTGTCGCGTTTCTTGCGCGAAGGGTCCGCGGTGGAAAAGCTCCGCGCCTCCAAGGATGCCGCCGCCATCTATGCGGTGCTCACCGAGAACGCGACCTCCCACGCGGCGTAGCCGCGTCGCATCGTCAGAAATGCAAATGCCCGGCACCAAGGCCGGGCATTTTCGACACCTTTAGAGCTGCGTCTTGCTAGTGCACGCTCACCGGCACGAGGTCGTTCTCGATCGCGTTGGCGATGGCCGCGCTGCGGCTATCGGTGAGCGCAATCGGCGAACCGTCGGCGCCGAGCAGCGCGTAAAGGTCGATCCCTTCCGGCGCGGCGTGCAAGGCCGGAAACAGCCGCTCGGCGACATCGGAATCCACCTGCTTGATATAGGCAACTTCGCCGTCGCCGATCAATGCGAGCTCCCGCAGGCTAACACGCGGGGGGGAGTCCAGCGTGTCTTCTTCCAATTCGGTCATTGGTTCCTTGTCCTCATGCGAGGTGCGGTGCACTTTTGCTGCCACGCGTTTTTTCCTTTGCACTTCCATTCAGGCGCCTGAGATGCAGACCTTGCGCGCCTCGCTCCCTTGCTGCGGTCTTTCGAGTTCGATCGCCAAAAGACCGTTATTGAGTTCCGCCTTCTTCACTTCAACGCCGTGGGCCAGGGTAAAGCTCCGTTTGAACTGGCGCGTGGCGATGCCGCGATGCAGGAATTCGCGCTCTTTGTCCTCAATCTGCTTGCCGCGCACGATTAATTGACCCTGTTCCAGGCTGATATCGAGATCCTCGATCTTGAAGCCCGCGACGGCGAGTGTGATGCGAAGCGTCTCGGCGCCCATTTCATCCGCGGGCAAAAGCTCGATATTGTAAGGAGGGTAGCCGCCTTCGGCCGCCTCGCCCGTGCGCAGCAACTGCGCCTCTCCAGCCGAGAGACCAAGCCATAAACGACTATCGAGAAGCGTCACGCGCGACATCTTGCCAAGCCCTTTGTTCTTAAGCGGCTGCGACATGTCGGTGCTGTCAAAGGCCCTAACCGGCGCCTCCAAAAGACCGCCCAGCCCGGTGCGGCGCTGAGCATTAGACCAGGACCTCGATATGGGAAATTATGCAAGAAATTCAAGCTACCTCGCGGGAACTCCCCAACCTAAGGTTTATGCGGGCGCGTGCCTATCGTCTTCCCCGCCCATGAGTTAAGGTTGATCTTCCTCGCCCTCCAAAGCAAAGCACCCATATGAATTGGTACGTCAGCGCCAAGACCGGAAAAGATTCAAATGACGGCCGCTCCCCGGGAGCGGCGTTTCGAACGGTCCAGCACGCGATCACGGCCGCAGCCGCTGGCGATATGCTCGTGATCGCGCCCGGCGCCTACGATCAGGATCTGCCGCGAAGGATTGGCGACGCCCGCGCCGCAAAGCTCACCCTCGCCGTCGCCGGCAGCGAAAGCTAGCGACGAGACTAAGCGCCCTTCACGGCCTCGTTCTCTGGAGCCGAACTCTCCATCACCCGCAACCGCCTGACCGTCAGGTCGTCGATTTCGACCGTGCCGAGATACACTTTCTCGGCGTCCCCACGGCGGATAGTCAGGCGACCGATCGCAAGCGCGCCAATCGCGAGAGCGCCAATCGCGAGAGCGCCGACCGCGAAGGCGCCGAGCGCAAATGCGCCGAGCGCGAGCGAACCCGCCGAGACGGACGGGGCCTTCAACGCGGGCAATTCGAGCTGGCGTGATCTTGGGCTACGCAATGACGCCTCGGATCGTGGAGGCCGCAAGTCTTGGAGGACTGGTGGAGCCAGGCGGGATCGAACCGCCGACCTCGTGAATGCCATTCACGCGCTCTCCCAACTGAGCTATGGCCCCAGCGTCAAGACGGTCTCCGGCTTAGGTCGTTCGGAGC
>NZ_JBPCOU010000059.1:0-58341 GCF_050999895.1 Methyloceanibacter sp.
GTCATTGCCATTCTGAATCTGATTTGGATGCCGTTTGTCGCCTTTTACGGCATTGCCGTGCCGGACTCCGTGCTGACGCTTCCCGTGCTCGCGACCTTTGTCGTGATGCTGGTGCATTTCATGGTGCTCTACCGCACCCGGGTGCAGGCGCCAATCTTCGCCTCGCTCGGTGCTGCGGTTTCTGCCATGTCGCTTCAGCTTTCGGTGGGGCGCGCCGTGGCCGAGGGCCTCGTCAAAGACAACCTACCCTTCGTGCGCACCGCCAAGGGCGGCGGGCTGGCACAATGGGCGGAAAGCTTCCCGGCCTTTTGGGAGGGCGTGCTTGGCATGGCGCTGCTCATCGGCTCGCTCACTCTCGCCTACACCAACGATCAGGCGGTACGCGAAGTCTCGATCTTCAGCGCGGTCATGCTGGTGCAGAGCCTTCCCTTCCTTGCGGCGGTCGGCATCGCCCTCTTTGAACGGTCGTCTCTTAACGAGTTCTCGACGTGGCGCCGGCTCGGCGCGCGCTTCGTGCAAATCCCGCGGCTCCCCACCGGCACCGCACCGACCGGAGGCCCGACTGCCGGGGGCGGGATTGGGGCCGTTCAGGTCACTGCAAGTCCTGAGCTTTAGAGGCTGCATCATTCGAGAGGGAGGCGGCGCAGGCGCAGCGCGTTGCTGACCACCGATACGGAGGAAAGGCTCATTGCCGCGGCGGCGATGATGGGCGACAGCAATATTCCGAATACGGGGTAGAGCACGCCTGCGGCGAGCGGCACGCCGAGCGCGTTATAGACAAACGCAAAGAAAAGATTCTGCTTGATGTTGCGCATGGTGGCGCGGGCAAGCTCCACGCCCCGCGCTACGCCGCGAAGATCCCCCTTCAGCAATGTCAGTCCGGCACTTTCCATCGCGACGTCCGCGCCGGTCCCCATGGCAATGCCGACGTCGGCTTTGGCGAGTGCGGGCGCGTCGTTGATGCCGTCGCCGGCCATGGCAACGGTCGCGCCCTTGCTTTGCAGATCTTCGATGAGCTTGAGCTTCTCTTCGGGCTTTAGCCCGGCCCGGACCTCATCAATGCCGAGCCGCCGCGCGACGGCCTGCGCCGTCGTGGCGTTGTCGCCGGTGGCCATGACAATCCGTAGGCCCTGGGCGTGGAGCTTGGCGATGGCCTCTTCCGCCGAGGCCTTGATGGTGTCGGCGACGGCAACGAAGCCGGCGAGCTTGCTATCCACGCCGAGGAACATCACCGTCTCGCCCTCCGCCCGTCTTGCTTCGGCTTCCTTCTCCAGAGGCGCAACGTCGATCCCGGTGTCCCGCATCAGACGTGCATTGCCAAGCGCCACTTTGCGTGCGCCGACACGCCCGGTCACGCCGGCCCCCGTGACGGCCTCGAAGTCTTCGGCCTTGGCGTAATCCAGGTCGCGGCTCTCGGCGCCGCGTAGGATCGCGTCGGCCAAGGGATGTTCGCTGCCGGCCTCCAGCGCAGCGGCAAGCCGAAGCACCTCGTTCTTGTCAAAGCCCGACGCGATTTCCACGCCGGCGAGCTTCGGCTTGCCTTCGGTCAACGTGCCGGTCTTGTCCACGACGAGAGTGTCGACCGCGGCGAGGCGCTCCAACGCGGCTGCGTTGCGAACGAGCACGCCGCTTTGCGCGCCACGACCGGTGGCCACCATGATGGAGATCGGCGTCGCAAGGCCAAGAGCGCAGGGGCAGGCGATGATAAGAACGCTCACGGCTGCGACGAGCGCGTAAGCAAGCTGGGGCGCGGGGCCGAACATATACCAGGCGATGAAGGCGATCACGGCAACCGCGATCACCGCGGGCACGAAATAGCCCGACACCGTGTCGGCGAGGCGCTGGATCGGCGCACGGGACCGTTGCGCGTCCGCGACCATGGCCACGACTTGCGCAAGCGTGGTTGCCGCGCCGGTCCGGTCGACGCGCATGTCGAAGCTCCCGTTGCCGTTGAGCGTGCCGCCGGTGACGCGATCGCCCGCCACCTTCTCGACCGGCACGGGCTCGCCCGTGAGCATGGATTCATCGACGGCGCTGCGCCCGCTGAGGACGGTCCCGTCGATGGGGATCTTGTCGCCGGGGCGTACCCTCAAAATGTCGCCGACCTGCACGGAGGCGAGCGGCACCGTTTCCGTCTTGGTATCCGCGCCAACCCGCAAGGCGGTCTTCGGCGCAAGATCGAGCAGGGCGCGGATGGCGCCGCCGGTGCGTTCGCGCGCGCGTAGTTCCAGCACCTGTCCCAGCAGGACGAGCGCGACAATGACCGCCGCCGCCTCGTAGTAGACGGGCACCAGGCCGTGCGCATCGCGCATGGCGGCCGGGAAGAGGTCGGGCGCGAGCGTCGCGATGAGGCTGTAGAGAAAGGCAGCCCCGGTACCGAGCGCGATCAGGGTGAACATGTTGAGGTGCCCTGTGCGCAGCGATTGAAATCCCCGTTGGAAGAAGGGCCAGCCCGACCACAGCACGGCAGGAATGGCGAGGGCGAGCTTCAGCCATTGCTGTGCATGAGGCGTTAGGAAGGGCAGGAGATCGATGCCGAAGGCATGGCTCCCCATGTCGAGCGCCGCGAGGACAAGCGCGAGCGGCGACGCCACCGCGAGGCGGCGGGTAAAGTCTGTGAGTTCGGGATTGTCGGTGTCCTCCGGCAGCACGCCCATGGGCTGGAGCGCCATGCCGCAGATGGGACAAGGACCCGGTCCCTCCTGCACGATCTGCGGATGCATGGGGCAGGTATAGAGCGTGCCCTGCGGCAGCGGTTCCGGGTCGCCCCTGCTATCGAGATAGCGGCCGGGGTCCTTGGCGAATTTGATGCGGCAACCGTCCGAGCAGAAATAGTAAGTGTGCCCGGCGTGATCGAACGTGGGCTTTCCGGCATGGGTGTCGACGGTCATCCCGCAAACGGGGTCGGTCGCCATGTGGGTCTCGATACGGTTCACGCGCAAGCCTCCGCTGGTCGCGGCTGGGTTATGACCGCGCCGCCACTCTCACCGCAACCTCGTTGCGGCGCAGGAAGGGAATCGTGAAGGGCGGATCGTAGAGCTGGGTGAACGGCTCGCCTTGCGGCTCCCAGCGCGAGCTTCGCAAGCCCGCCAGCAATTCGGCCTTTCGGCTCTCAAACGCGTCTTGTCCCCAGCGACCGGTGAAGCGCAGCACGGCGAGGGTTTCCGCCGGAACCTCGGCTAGCTTGACCCTCTTGTCGTTCGGCTCAGGCGCGTTTGCAGGCATGATCTCGGGGGGCAGGTAGAAGCGCATGGTCATCTCACCGCTTCCCGTGGCCTCGGTGGCGACAGGCGCGGTCATGGCGATTTGCCGGCCTTGATCCATCGCGACGGGCGCGGTCATGGCAATGTCCCGCTTCTGCGTGTTGCCGCCGAAGATGTATTTCGCCAGGATGGAAAAGGCCTGATTCATTGCTCTGTCGCGGTCGCCCCTGACCGTGGTTTCGGCACCGAAGCGAGCGCCGTAGCGCCTGATCTCGGTCTTGCCAACTCGATCGACGACTTCGTAGGGCGATTCCTCGGCGGTCCGGACCCCGAACACCGACACCGCAGAGTCGACAAGCTAACTTAGTCCCATACGACCTCCAGGGAGAAGGATCGCTGCCAGCACGCCGGCAACGACCACGCCTCCAACAATCACCAAAATCGGCTTTCGCGCCATTGTCACCGCGTGCCCGGACTGAAAGGTTACATTCGACCGAGTCGGCCGGGGCGCCTCCGTCCACACTATATGGGCGCCACAGGTCGCCGGCGGGAGGGGGGAAAGCCATGCGACGGGAAACGGTTTTGCTTGTTGCGGCCTTTGTTTTAGCGGCCGGGGTAGGGCTCAGCCTTTGCTATCTCGTCTGGGGGTGGCCGATCAATTGGTATGTGGCCGATGTCGCGAAACTCGGGCCTGGGCCCGAGAACGATCTCATCCGCTATGGCCGCGATCTCATCGTCGAGACGCCCCGTCACATCGGCAAGACCGCGTCCGAGCCGGCCCTACGCTTCGCCGGCAACGATCTCGCCTGCCAGAGCTACCATCTGAATGCCGGGCTACAGCCTTTCGCGGCGCCCTTCGTCTCCACCTTCGCCACGTTTCCCATGATGGTCGACGATCAGGTGCTTACCCTCACCGAGCGCATCAACGGCTGCATGCTCCGCAGTATGAACGGCAAGAAATTGCCTTCGGATAGCCGCGAGATGAATGCGCTGATCGCTTATTTGAAATTCGTCGGGCAGGGCACGCCGGAAGGCGTGCGCGTCGCCGGCATGGGCTCTTGCCCCTGCCGCAGGCGAAACAGAGCCCAGACAACACGCGGGAGGAGGTTGTGTACGCACAACTCTGCGCGAGCTGTCACAAGGCGGACGGGCAGGGCGCGCGCCGTGCAGGGGGCGGGGGAGGCTACGAGATCCCGCCGCTGTGGGCCGACGAGACTCGTTGAACGCGGGAGCGGGAATGAGCAAGCTCGCTTATGCCGCGGCCTATATCCACGCCAACATGCCTTTCGGCGTCAATTACGAGGCGCCCGTGCTCTAGGTGCAGCAGGCTTGGGATGTCGCGGCCTATATGATCTCAAAGCCGCGACCCCCTGCGCCGCCCGATGCCGGTTCGGATTTACGTTAATCACCGCCTCGGATTGACGCCAGCGCTCCGCTTGCCTCCTGAAGCTATCTGCGCCATCTGTTGGCTATGGTAACGCCTGCAACTACACGTTCTGAGGTCGCCGCGCCGTCGCACAAATTCTGCGTCGCGCCGATGATGGAGTGGACCGATCGCCACTGCCGCTACTTTCTGCGGCTGATCTCGCGTCACGCGATGCTTTACACCGAGATGGTGACCGCGGACGCGGTCCTCTACGGGGACCGCGAGCGCGTCCTCGGCTGCGACCCCGCCGAACGGCCGGTTGCATCGCAGCTCGGCGGCTGCGACCCGGCGAAGCTCGCGAAAGCCGCGCGGATCGGCGCGGACTACGGCTATGACGAGATCAATCTCAATATCGGCTGTCCGTCCGACCGGGTTCAGTCAGGGCGCTTCGGCGCGTGCCTCATGGCCGAGCCTGCGCTTGTCGCCGCCTGCGTCGCGGCGATGCGCGCTGAGGTCACGATCCCTGTCACGGTGAAATGCCGCATTGGCATCGACGATCAAGACGCTGAGGAAAGCCTCGACCGCTTTATCGACACCGTGGCGGCGGCGGGATGTCAGACCTTCGTCGTACATGCGCGCAAGGCTTGGCTCAAAGGCCTGAGCCCGAAAGAGAATAGGGACGTGCCACCGCTCGACTACGGCCGGGTCTATCGGCTGAAGGCGCGGCTGCCGGATATTGAGATCATTCTGAATGGGGGCATCGAGTCGCTCGGCGCGGCAGAGCAGCATTTGCCCCATGTCGATGGCGTGATGCTCGGCCGCGCGGCCTATGCCGATCCCTATCTTCTCGCGGAGGTCGATCGCGATGTTTTCGGCGCGGACACAACGCCGCCGTCGCGGCTCGACGTGCTCGACCGCTTTACGCCTTACGTTGAGTCCGAGCTTGCCCGCGGTGCGCGTCTCAACCAAATGACGCGGCACATCCTGGGTCTCTTCCACGGCCAGCCGCGCGCGCGAGCCTTTCGCCGGTATCTTGCCGAGAACGCTCATCGCGATGGCGCGGGCTTGGAGGTGCTTCGGGCCGCGCGCGCCGTCGTCGCCGGCGAGGGCCGCGTCGCGATTGCCGCTGAATAGTTGAGAAGCCCTCTAGACCGACCAATTTCGTCATGCCGGGCAACCCGGGGTCTTAGCGACCGACTCTGTGCCCGGCTACGACGAATTCCGTTGTCTCAATCCGCGAAAGGGCTGGCTGCTCAGCCCGATTGGCTTGACGGCTTTCTTCGCTCGACCAAAGCGAGCAGCCCGGGGAGGTCGAGGAAGCGCGCAGTCTGCCTGCAATAGTCGCGATAGGGCGGGCCATAGAGCTGTTTGAGCCAGTCTTCTTCAACCAGCGCCATCATGACATAGACTCCGACCATCACGGTAGACAGGGCAATCGTGAGCAGCGAGTTGGCGCCATGGACAGGCCGACAAGTCCAATGATCGACGCCGTATATTGCGGATTGCGGCTGAAGCGGTAGAGGCCGCCCGTCACGAGCCCGTCGGCTCCGCAATAGGTGTTGCCGAGCCCAAGATTGAAATAACCGCAGACAGTGATGAAGAGGCCGATCAGGCCGAGCGGCAATCCGGGGATGAAGCGGGTCCAATCGAGCAAGGGCGTGCTGTTCCAGTCAAGCGCGGCGAAGACGAAGGTCAAGATCATTCCGCCGCGGAACAAGCTCCAAAAAGTAAGGCTCTGCCAGCTTCCAGGTTCGGGCGTGGGCCAGATGCGGAAGGGCGGGCGAGGAGGGTACGAAGGAGCAGAAGGTTGAGAGCGGCCCCTGCAACAAGACCAGCGATGAAGGCGGAATAGGTCATGGCGTCTGGCCTAAAGAGCAGATTCTCTTTTCAAATTTGCGACAGTGGGCTGACAGTTCTGTTGCGTTGCTGACGCCCACGCACGCGTGCTTCTGCGTGGCGTAATGGCCCCGCTTGTTGCGGGCTCCCTCAGATCTCGAGCAAGATCCGCGCTCTAGATTTTCTGATTGTAGGCGCCGACTTCTGGGTGCTTGGCGAGCTCCGCGTCGATCTCGGCGAAGATCGCGCGCATGTTCGCTTCCGAGGTCGGGCTTTCCACCACGACAACAAGCTCTGGCTTGTTGGACGAAGCGCGAACCAAGCCCCACGTGCCGTCGTCGAGCACGATGCGGATGCCGTTTACGGTGATCAGCTCGCGAATTTTTTGGCCAGCCAAGTCGCCCCCATTGGCGGTGAGTGTCTCGAAGTGATTGACGACGCGATCGACCACGCCGTATTTCAACTCGTCGTCGCAATGCGGCGACATCGTCGGTGATTGCCACGTTTTTTGCAGGGCCCGCTCGAGTTCCGCGAGCGATTTGCCCGGATTGCGGTCGAGCATGTCCAGCACCGCGATGCCGGAAACGAGCCCGTCGTCATAGCCTCGGCCGATAGGAGGGTTGAAAAAGTAATGGCCGGATTTCTCAAAGCCGACGAGCGCCCCGGTCTCGTGACTATAGCGCTTGATGTAGGAGTGTCCGGTTTTCCAGTAGAGCGTCTTCGCACCGTTCGCCTTCAGCACGGGGTCGGTGAGGAAGAGGCCGGTGGATTTCACGTCGGCGACGAAAATCGCGTCTTTGTGTTGGTCGGAGAGGTCCCGCGCCAGCATGACGCCGACCTTGTCGGCGAAGATGGCATTGCCGTCGTTATCGACGACGCCGCACCGATCGCCATCCCCGTCGAAGGCGAGACCGAGATCGGCGCCGTTTTCGAGGACCGCATCTCGGGTCGCGTCGAGCATCGCGATGTCTTCGGGATTGGGGTTATGGGCGGGGAAGGTGTGGTCGAGCTCGCAATTGAGCGGGATCACCTCGCAGCCAAGCTCGGCGAGAATGCGCGGGGCGAAGGCCGCCGCGGTTCCATTGCCGCAGGACACGACAACTTTCAGGTGGCGCTTTAGTTTCGGCCGGGCGACGAGATCGGCGATGTAACGCTCCGCCATGTCGGGAACATAGAAATATCGCCCACCCTCGGGCGGCTGCGGGAAACGCGCGTTGAGAACGATCTCTTTCAGCGCGGTCATCTCCTCCGGCGCGAAGGTGAGGGGACGCTGCATGCCCATCTTGATTCCGGTCCAGCCATTGTCGTTGTGGCTCGCCGTCACCATTGCGACGCCTTCAACTTCGAGATTGAACTGTGCGAAATAGGCCATGGGGGAAAGAGCGAGGCCGATATCGTGGACCTCGGCGCCGCCGGCCAGCAGTCCCGTCATGAACGCGGCCTTGATCGCTGCGGAATAGGAACGGTAGTCGTGGCCGACGATGACGCGCACGGGGACGCCCTGCTCGCGCATCAGCGTCGCCAGCCCCAGCCCGACCATCTCCATGCCGAGCAGGTTGATCTCCTCGGGGTACCGCCAGCGCGCATCGTATTCGCGGAAGCCGGTGGTTTTGACGAAGGGCAGGCGCTCGAATTCGACGGTGTTGGGGACGAGATCTTGGCGTGGCTTCGGAAACATGCTGGCCTTTGTTAGTTGATATCCGCCGGTTAACCAACGGCAACCATGCGTCATAGTTCCACCGCGGACGCGCCTCTCCGACGTAGGCGCGCCGTTCTCAAGCCGCAAGCGGGTTGCAATGGCAAACCCGATGCGTGCAGGAAATGATCCTCGTCGTCGCGAAATGCGTTTCTGGTCGTGGGTATTGCGAATGAGAAAAGTCATAAGGCTGGCGCTGGGCGGCATTTTCATCGGCGTTTGTGTTCTCGCCTTGAAATACGCGGCCTATCTGCTCACCGGCAGCATCGCGCTCTATTCCGACGCGCTGGAGAGCATCGTCAACGTGGCCACGGCCACCGCCGCCTTCTTCGCCGTGCGGCTGAGCGCCATGCCTCCGGATGCCAACCATCATTACGGACATTACAAGGCGGAATATTTGTCGGCGGTTGTCGAAGGCGTTTTGATCGTCGTCGCCGCGCTTCTGATCCTGCGTAAGGCTTATCTCGGCTATCTGGATCCCCAGCCGATCGACGCGCCGGAGATTGGACTGGCCATCAATGCTACGGCGAGCGCGATTAATGGCGTTTGGTGTTGGGTTCTGTTCCGTCAGGGCCGGCAGCGGCGCTCGCCCGCGCTCCTTGCCGATGCCAGACATCTCCTCACCGACGTCATTACCTCTGCTGGCGTATTGGTGGGCGTGGTCCTCGTCGTCGTCACTGGCTGGGCCGTGCTCGATTCCGCCATCGCCGCGCTCGTTGCGTTGCACATTCTCTGGGCGGGCTGGAAGCTCGTGCGGGAATCGATCGGAGGGCTGATGGACGAAGCGGTCCCCGACGAGACGCTTGCGAAGCTTCGTCAGGCCATTTCAGACAACGCGGAGGGCGCGATCGAGGCGCACGATTTGAGGACGCGGCAGGCGGGTCGCCTGACCTTCGTCCAGTTTCACCTGGTCGTGGCAGGCAGCATCAGCGTCGCGGAGTCGCATCGGATCTGCGACCGGATCGAGGATGCTCTCAAGGTGGAGGTCCCCGATGCCATCGTCACCATTCATGTCGAGCCGGAACACAAGGCGAAGCATCCGGGCGGCGTACCGGTCGTTTAGACCATCATTGAACATCTATTGGATCGCTTTTGAACCGCAATGGACCGCAATTGGACGGCTATTGGACGAGGATCAGTTCGCGTCCTGAAAGCTCGAACCGCGTAAGCCGCGCAAGGAAGCTCATGCCGAGGAGATTGGTGGCCAGCGCCCCGCGTTCCGCGACCGCGGCCGGGACATCGCGCAAGGTGATGTCACCGACGCGCAGGCGTTCCAAGGTTACTGGCGCCACGCGGGAGATGCCATTGGCGGTCTGCACCCTTGCCGAGAAATCGAGGCTCTGCGGGGAAAGTCCCACTTTGGCGGCGTCCTCGTAAGTGAGCACCACCACGGTCGCACCGGTATCCGCCATGAGCGTCACGGGGCGCTCGTTGATGGCGGCATTCGAACACGAAGTGTCCGCGTTCATCCGCCGTGAGCGGCACCTCGCCCCCGAAACCCGACGGGCTGCCGCTCTGTTTCACGTCGTTGGTGAACATCGCGATCGGGGGCGCGCCGTCCGTGTCGAGTCCAAGCGCTCCGCGCAATCGCTGTAAAAGTAGACGAGCGAGAGCACGCCGAGCGCCACGGCGCCCCAGATCGCCAGTTCCCGGAGGGTATTTCGCGCCGTCGCGCCCATCGATAAAATATTGTCTGTTCGTGTGATAGTCGTGACCGTTGCGACTTTGAATCAGCTTCGCAAGGTCAGAAAGTCGCCGGTAAACTCATAAGAACGAAGGCGGCTTAAGAAACTCATACCGAGCAGGCTCTGGTGCAGGGCGCCTTTCTTGGCGACGAGGGCGGTGACATTGCGTTTCTCGACAGGACCGATAGTGACCTTGTCGAGCCGGACCCGCGCCGCATAGGTGCGACCGTTCGCGGTCATGACGGCCGCGTTATAGGAGAGCTTGCTCGTGTCGATGCCGGCGTCGGCGGCGTCCTCCAGGCGGAGCACGATGCTGGATGCGCCGGTGTCCACCACCATGGTGATCGGCTTCCCGTTGACGCCGACCTTTGCCGCGAAGTGGCCGTCCAGACGCTTGCGAATCCGGATTTCGACGCCATTTGCGCCTTCCTCGATATTCATCGCGCTGCCCGGGAGGATCTCGCCCGCAACGCGTCCGGCGATCGGCATCAGATCGTCGCGATAAGCGTAGACGGTGATCAGTCCGAGGCCGACGGCGAGCCACGTCACCGCATCGCGGAACATCGGGCCGGCGCGTCCGCCATATTGTGCAAGGAGGCCGCCGCTCAGATAGACGAGCAGGGCGAGGCCGGCCGCGGCATAGCCGAACGTCCAGCTATCGATCCCCGCCACGGCGCCGTCACCGCTCGCCACGAGCAGCATGGCCGCAAGCGCCAGAATGAAAAGTGCAAGCCAGCTGGTCACGGGATCAACCTTTCGCGGCTTCCGCCGTCTCCAGTCGCGCGGGCAAGCGAGCCATGATCTTGCGGCGTTCCGGCGCGCTCATCATACCCCAGCGGGAAATCTCGTCGATCGTGCGGCCGCAGCCCACGCATAAGCCTGAATCGGAATCGATCAGGCAGATATTGACGCAAGGAGTCTCCAAGGCGGGGAACTCTAACTCGGCTGAGGATGTAGCCGCTATGTAGGGTCTGTGGCCGCGGGGGGCAATCCGGCGGTACGCCGATGTTGCAGGCAGTAGAGCCGGCGAACGCTTCGCTAACGCCGCGCCCGGTTTTGCGCGGCCATGTGCGCCTTTTCTTCCTGGATTTCGTCAAGCTCTGCGAGGCGGGGCAGGGCCTCCATCACGCGTTTGCGCGGGAAGCTAACGATGACTTCGGTGCCGTAGCGCAGCTTGCTTTTCAGGTCGAAGGCGCCGTCATGAAGTTCCGTCAGGCCTTTGGTTATGGGCAGGCCGAGGCCCGTGCCGCCTTCCGCCGTTTGGTGTGCGAGCGAGCCTTGGCCAAAGCTTCGCAGCACGCGGGGGATTTCGTCCTCGGGAATGCCGGGTCCGTTGTCCTTGACGCTCAAATACTGGCCGCCACGGGGGTTCCGCCCGATCGTGAGGATAATGATGCCTCCGGACGGCGTGAACTTGATCGCGTTGGAGAGAAGGTTGAGGCAGATCTGCCGAATGGCGCGCTCGTCGGCCCAAAGCTGGGGCAGGTTGGGCTCCAAGCTCTCGATGATCTTGAGGCCCTTATTCTCGGCCCGAAGCCGCATCAGCCGGTGGCAGTCTTCCACGACGTCGGCAAGCGTCACCGGGCCTTCGTTCAGCTCATAGCGGCCCGCCTCAATGCGGCTGATGTCGAGAATCTCGTTGATGAGATTGAGGAGGTGCTGGCCGCTCTGATGGATGTCGCCCGCATATTCCTTGTAGGTGGGGTTGCTATGCGGTCCGAGAATCTCCGCGCGCATGATTTCGGAGAAGCCGAGGATAGCGTTCAGCGGCGTGCGCAGCTCATGGCTCATGGTGGCGAGAAAGCGCGACTTCGCGAGATTCGCCTCCTCGGCGCGTAGCCTTGCCTCGTCGGAGATAGCCTTGGCCTGTTCGAGTTCGGCGATCAGCGCGTCTTTTTCCGCGCGGAACTCCAGCATTGCGACCACGGTGTTGTTTAGGCCGTTCATCAGCCAGATGAAGTAGATATGCACGCCGATCGCCATGGCCGCCATGGCCCAATAGAAGGGCGTGCCGAGCAGGGCGAAGCGAATGACGATCGCCACCGTCATCGGCAGCGTTCCGGCGTAGATGATGGGCATCACCGTCGAGGCGAACAGCATGCGCATCGAAATGACGACGAGAACAGACGCGAAGATGAACGTGTGCGCCGCCTCACCCTGAGTGTCGACGCTGATGAAGGCGATGCTCGCCCAGCAGACCCCATAAAGGAATTCCGCAGCCGTGATCTTGGCGCGCCAAACTGGTGTCGCGGAATCTTCGCGCGGGGCGTTCGCGAATTGGCGGCAAAGGGCGAGTACGATACCCTTGGAGACGAAGACCGTTGCGAGCCAAGCCAAGAGTTGCTGCGGGGGTGCCCAAAACATCGTGCCCACGGCGACAATGACGGCAAGTAGAGGCGTCGTGACGGCGGCCGAGAGTTCGTTGCGCACGAACATCATCAGGAGTTCGTATTCGAACTCGGGCCTGAAGCCGGACCTGGAAGTAAGCTTTTCGCGCGCGTCCTGAACGCTGCGGTACGAACGCCGTTTGCTGTTAACCGCTGCCGACGACTCTCTTTGAGCCTCGGCTGACGCCACCCCTGTCATGCTGACCACGCCCGCGATTACTGCACCACCAAAACGCCAGAAACCAACAGCATGAACCCGGAAGCGGCCGACGCGGCTCCTACCGAAGGCTTGGTTAGGACTATGTGCGATAATCCCTAACGTCGCGTTTACTGCCGCTCCGTGCTGGGACGGGCCGCGCCGGCAAACCTTGCCCGGCAGGGATATGGAGATCCGCTGGCCTTTAATGCCTCGCGCAAAATGCATTAACCGTGCCTATATGGGTTTCTCATGCGACTGACGATCATCGGCTGTGGCGACGCCTTCGGCACCGGTGGGCGCCTACAGACTTCCTTTCATGTGAAGGCGGAAGCCTCGACGTTCCTTATAGATTGCGGCGCCTCGACCCTTATCGGCCTCAAGCGGCTCGGCCTCGCGCCCAACGATTTCGACACGGTGTTCGTGACGCATCTGCACGGCGACCATTTCGGCGGGCTGCCCTGGCTCCTGATCGATGCGCAATATGCGAGCAAGCGGACGCGCCCTTTGGTGGTGACGGGCCCGAAGGGGATCGAGTCACGCTTCGTGGCGGCGGCCGAGGCGCTCTATCCGAACTCGACCAAGACGAGCCGCAGCTTCGAGCTGAGCTTCATCGAATATGAAGAGCGGCGCCCGCTTGATGTCCGCGGCGTCACGGTCACGCCCTTTGAGGTCCATCATCCCTCAGACGCGCCGCCTTATGCGTTGCGGTTCGAGGTGGACGGTAAGGCTCTCGCGTTCACCGGTGACACGGGCTGGGTGGAGGCAATCTGTGACGCAGCGCAAGGGACCGATCTTCTTATCAGCGAGTCCTTTCAATACGATGTCGTACTCGACCTCCATCTCGACTTTAAGACCATCGATGCCAATTATGAGCGGCTCGGTACAAAACGCGTGCTACTGACCCATATGGGTGAGACGATGCTGTGCCGTTCCGGCGAGGTCGATGCTTCGCGCTATCTCGTTGCCCATGACGGTATGACTCTGGATCTATGACGGCCAAAGCGACCGATCTCGACCGCGTGCTCGCGGCCATCCGTTCCTGCCGCCACTGTGTTGAGACTCCCCGCGGCAAGGCGCTGCCGCATGACCCGCGACCCGTGCTCCGCGCGAGCGCGACGGCGCCCCTTGCCGTGTGTAGTCAGGCGCCGGGTACGCGCGTGCACCACTCGGGCATACCCTTCACCGATGCGTCCGGTGATCGTCTGCGCGACTGGATGGGAGTGACGCCGGAAGAGTTCTACGACGAGCGCCGCGTCGCCATCGTGCCCATGGGCTTCTGCTTTCCGGGACAGGACGCCAAGGGCGGCGATCTTCCGCCGCGGCGCGAATGCGCAACCCTTTGGCATGAGAGTCTCTTTGCGGCGCTGCCGCAGATCGACCTCGTTCTTGCCGTGGGCTCTTATGCCCAGCGCTTTCACCTCGGAACGGGCCGCGGAACGTCGCTCCAGGAGACCATGCTCGGTTGGCGGGAGTGTCTTGCAAGAACGGCTAGACCGCGCATTCTCCCGTTGCCGCATCCGTCCTGGCGCAACAACGCTTGGCTGCCGAAAAATCCCTGGTTCGAGCAGGATCTTCTGCCCATACTTCGCCGCGAGGTGCGTAGGCTGTTTTGAGGCACTTGTGGCTGTTAGAAAAATATTCTATTAAGTCCGTGACTAGCCTCTATTTTCAGCAAAATGTTTCTGCTTGAGACTGGATTTGGCCCAAATTGAGCCGAAGGTTTGCCATGCTCGACCGAATGGATCGCAAGATTCTCGATATCTTGCAGCGCGACTGCACCCTTCCCGTGGCGGAGATCGGGAAGCAGGTCGGGCTTTCCACCACGCCTTGCTGGCGACGCATCCAGAAACTGGAAGGAGCGGGCGTTATCCAGCGGCGCGTCGCCTTGCTCGATCCCAAGAAGGTCAATGTCGGGGTGACGGTGTTCGTGTCCATCACCACGAGCCACCACACGCAGGAATGGCTCGAGCGCTTCCATGCCGCGGTCGCCGATCTGCCCGAAGTGGTGGAGTTCTACCGCATGAGCGGCCAGGTCGACTATTTGCTGCGCGTGGTCGTGCCGGATATCGAGCGCTACGATAATTTCTACAAGAAGCTCATTGCCAAGATCGAGCTGTCGGATGTGAGCTCGGCCTTCGCCATGGAGCAGATGAAATACACCTCGGCACTGCCGCTGGATTATGCCGCCGAGATCAAGACGGAGTAGGGGTCAAGCTTTCCGCTCGAGCCGGGCAATCAGGCTCGACGTATCCCAGCGGCTGCCGCCCATCGCCTGCACGTCGGCATAGAACTGATCGACCAGTTCCGTGACCGGGAGGCTCGCGCCGTTGCGGCTTGCTTCGTCGAACACGAGCGCAAAATCCTTGCGCACCCAGTCCACGGCAAAGCCGAAATCGAATTTGCCTTCAATCATGGTCTGCCAGCGATTCTCCATCTGCCAGCTTTGCGCGGCGCCCTTGGAAATGGTCTCGATCACCTTCGTAACGTCGAGGCCCGCGCGGGTGGCGAAGTGGATCGCCTCGGCGAGCCCCTCGATCAGGCCGGCGATGCAGATCTGATTGGCCATCTTGGTGAGCTGTCCCGACCCGGAAGGGCCGATCAGGTTGACGGTCTTGGCGTAGGCGCTGATGACGGGCTCGGCTTTGGCGAAGTCAACTTCATCGCCGCCAACCATCACGGTCAGCGCGCCGCTCTCGGCGCCCGACTGTCCGCCTGACACCGGCGCGTCGAGGAAGCCCGCACCGCGTTCCTTCGCAAGGCCGTTCAGCTCCCGCGCGATCTTCGCCGACGCCGTGGTGTTGTCGATGGCGACGGCGCCAGGCTTCAAGGTGGAAAATGCGCCGTCCTCGCCAAGGGTGACGTCACGCAAATCCTCATCGTTGCCGACGCAGGTGAAGACGAAATCGGCGCCTTCAGCGGCCGCCGCCGGCGTGGCTGCGATGCTGCCGGCAAACCGCTCAGCCCAAGCTTCCGCCTTGGCCTTGGTCCGGTTGAAGACCACGACGTCATGGCCGCCACGCAGTTTGATGTGACCGGCCATGCGATAACCCATGACGCCGAGCCCGATAAAGGCGACCTTGCTCATGCGAACGCTTTTACAGCATCGCCCGGGCGCGAGCCACGGCGTGCGCTGCGTCGGTTGCTGCTAGCGAGGTTTATCGTGCGCCGAGGCGATAGCGGCCGATGAGCCGCATGGGCGTGCGGCCGCCCGCGTCGCCAACGAGCGACAACGCGTCGACGCTTACGCCTTCAGCGCAAATGTCCTCGAGCACCGGCCACAGGGCCTGGGACACGCGGTCAAGATGCGTCGCGTCGAGAGGACCGGTCAGCGTGATCCAGAACCGGTATTCGCTGAGCACGAAGGGATCGCCGAAGCTCTCCAGCAGCAGACGCTGATAGTCGTTGAGGTTCGGATCGCCGTGCTCGTCCCGCTCGGTGTCGCTCGGCGGCGCGGCAAAGCCGTCGAAGCCGCCGACGCATTGAGCAGCAAGCCATTCGAGCGCCGGCCGCGGTTCTACCGGGCGCAGGACAAGGCAGCGGCCGGCACGCGCCAGCGTCAAAGGGCCCGTATCCACGGGCTGCCGCCTAGACGCGAAGGTCAGAAGCCGTGCCTTCAGGGCATCTGGTCCCATGCCTTCGCGGAGCGCGAATGGCGCCCGGAACTGAGCATGCAGGCTGCCATAGCGGCCCGCCGCGGCGGGAAGTCTGGCGAAGCCCGTGCCGGAGAGGCCGGTGTCGGAGAAGGCTTGCAACGTCACGCCGTCATTGGCGCGCCCGAACCAGGAGCGTCCGAAGGCGGCAAGCGCAGTGCCCGGCTGCGGGGTGTAATTGATGGCATAGCGAGAGAAGCTCGGTACGCCCTCGGGCGCACGCTGCATCTCATGATCGAGTCGGGCACAATTCAGCATCAAACTTCCCCTCCGTATACGCAGGCATCGATTGGACGCCGCTTCCAAGGTCAATGGGTATCAAGGTCCTGTGGCGGTGGCACGTCCGGTTCTTGGCGATAGGGAGGCCGAGGAATGAACAGTTGGTGAATGACCCTGTTCGCAGATGCGAGAGTGCGGTGCGATACCCGGCGGACTTGACGGCGCAAGCGCTTTCCCATGATGCAGTTTGCCGCGGGCAAACGAAGCGGTAGTGGTGACGTAATGATCGAATTCTATACCTGGATGACGCCGAACGGACAGAAGGTCGCGATCATGCTGGAGGAGGTCGCGCTCGCCTATCGCGTCCATCCGATCGACATCACCAAGGACGAGCAGTTCGATCCAGCTTTTCTCAAAGTCGCGCCAAACAATAAAATTCCCGCGATCGTCGACACCGACACTGGGCTTCACCTCATGGAGTCCGGCGCGATCCTGCTCTATCTCGCCGAGAAGACGGGCATGCTTTGGCCGCAAGAGTTTCCAGCGAAGTGGCGCGTGGTCGAGTGGCTGATGTGGCAGATGGGCGGTGCCGGGCCCATGTTCGGCCAGGTGCATCATTTCGTGAAATTCCATCCCGGCAAGAGCGCCTACGCAGAGGAGCGCTATACGCGCGAGGCGCGGCGCCTCTGGGGCGTGCTCGAGCGGCGGCTGGGCGATACTGAGTATGTCGCGGGCGAGTATTCCGTTGCGGACATCGCAATCTGGCCGTGGATCTCTCGTTATCGCTGGCAGTCGGTCGACTTGGACGAGTATCCGAATGTGAAGCGCTGGTATCTCGCCATCGCGGCACGACTGGCGGTGCAAAGAGGCTACGACGTGCTTGGGCATGGCGGCATCATCCCGAAACCTTGATCGCCCCGCGCCGGCCGCCGACATGGGGGCTGTGGCACAACGGCTCCCAATGCAAACCGACCCTCAATCCGGGAGATGACATGCGCAGAGTCGGGACCGTTGCCTGCTCGCTGGGTGCAATTGCGGCATTCGCCACGGTGGCCTTTTCCGCGGACGATCTGGCCGAGGCCGTGAAAGAGAGACGACATCTCATGAAGGACATCGTGCGGCCCGGGACAAAGCTCGGGGCGACATGGTAAAGGGGACCGTGCCCTTCGATGCCGCAAAGGCCGCGACGGCGATGCACGATATTAGCGGTGTGCCCGACAAGTACGTCACGCTGTTTCCGCAAGGCACGGAACACGGTGCCATCGCCGACAGCGAAGCCGCGCCCAAGATCTGGGAGGCCTTCGATGGCTTCAAAGCCCTCGTGCAAAAGCTGAAGGACGCGAGTCTCAAAGCCGAGGCCGCCGCGGGAGAGGGGGAGGAGGCCTTCAAGTCCGCCTTCGGCGATATGACAAAAGTCTGCAAGGACTGCCATCAGAGCTACCGGGTCAAAAAGCAGCAGTAGGCTCGGAGGATCGCTTGCGCAGTGCCTTGCTCGCGGTCCTCGCCCTTGTCGTTGCGGGCGCGATCGTCCTCACCCTCCTGACGCTGCCGGTCAGGGTGCCGGCCTCGGGGCTCCCGTCGCACGCGCCTGACATCGCGAACGGCAAGTACATCTTCACACCCGCCGGCTGCGCCGAATGTCATGCCGTGCCGGTCAAGGCCTGCGACGATCTCAATACCAAGGACAAAGAGACGCTTGCTGGCGGCAGGTGCCTGAAGACGTCCTACGGCACCTTCAACGTTCCCAATATCTCACCCGACAAAGCGACTGGGATCGGGAGTTGGACGACGCTCGATTTCGTCAATGCGATGAAGCAGGGTGTCGCGCCGGACGGGTCGCATCTCTACCCCGCGTTCCCCTACACATCCTATCAGCGCCTGACTTTCGAGGATCTCATCGACCTCAAGGCCTATCTGGACAGTTTGCCGGCCGTGAAACATCGCGTGGCGCCCCACGCGCTGCGCTTCCCCTATAATCTTCGGCAGGCCCTGGGCCTGTGGAAGCGCCTTTATGTCGACGGCAAGAGCGTCACGCCCGACCCCAAGGCGAGCGCCGAACTCAATCGCGGCGCCTACCTCGTTCTCGCCGCCGGACATTGCAGCGAATGCCATTCGTCGCGCGACCTTCTTGGCGGCATCGTGAAGGCCAAGGAGTTTGCGGGTGCGCTTAATCCCGAGGGCAAGGGGGACGTGCCAAATATCACGCCGAGCGACGATGGTATCGGAGATTGGACGGTTGAGGACATTGCCTATCTGCTCGAGACGGGCAACACGCCGGGCTTCGACACGATCGGCGAGAACATGGTGCCCGTGCAAGAGAACATGGCGAAGCTCACACCGGAGGACCGCACAGCCATTGCGGTTTTTCTCAAGTCGCTGCCGCCGCGGCCGGACGCAGCGCAGAAGCCCGCGCAGACCGGTGGCCGTGAGGTGGAGCAATGATCTTCGATACGTGAATTAACGCCGTTGTGAGTCGTTACTTGGTCCTCGGGCTCCTCTCGGCCTAACCTCTGCCATTGTCGCCTTGTTAGATCGAACGTGGCGCGGCGCGATCCGCGCTTTGTTGCGCGTTGAGGGATTCATGGCGGGGAGTTTGCGGCGGTTGAGCCTGTTCGCTCTGATCGGGGCGGGGGCGGTTGTCTTGGGCGTCACCGCCGAGGCGCCGTCGTCGTTCGCACAATCGATAAGCACGACACCTCTGAATTCTACGCAAGACGGAACGTCATCCAGCGCCGCCGCCCGCATCGCGCGCGGGCCTCGCGAGGATTGTGACTTTCCCTGGAATTACTCGCGCGACTTGCGCCGCTGCGTCTGCGTGCGTGCGGGATACAACCTGCAGCGCGGGGATTGCCTGCCTGAGGGCGCTTCAACCGCCTGTCGTGACAACGAGACCTGGTCGCCGGACCAACGCGCTTGCCTATGCGGCGCGGGCTTGAAGCGTGAGGGAGTTGGGTGCGTCGCGGAGGATGAGGAGGATCCAAGCCCCACCGCGGACGACGCAGCGGCGGAAGACGCCGAAGATTTCACGGAGAAGGAAAGGGCGGTCGCGCGCTCGCAACGCTGCCTCAAGGAGCTCGGCTTTTATGACGGCTCCATCGACGGGGAGCTTAACTCCGACACGTGGACGGCCTATTGGCATTTCAAACGCGCCCACGATTTGAAGCGCTACGGCGACGTCCTAGCCGAACCTGTGCAGGAGAAGTTCGCGTCTCTCTGCAAGGATGTCGACGAGACGGCCTCCCTTCCGGTCGAAACCCCGGTGCAGGAGCAACCCCCTATAGAGACACCAGCATCCGCGCCCTCGGCGGGCGCGGCCCCGCCGAGCGAGACCCCACCGCCGAAGAGGACGCTCGACCTCGATTGCCTCTCGGAGGATTTGCTTTCGGTCCGCGGCGCGCGGGGCGGCGTTCCGGTGACGCAATGCGCGACCGAGTGCCTGCCGAAGCCGAAGGACCTGAGCGAGGCCGATCTTGCGGAGATGGAAAGCCAGAATGGTGTCGTCTGGTGCTCCGCCTGCGTGCCCGTGCAGGGGCGTCTGACCTTGGAGGATGTGCGCCGCATCGAGGACGCCGGCAAAATCGAGCTTTGCGCCATCCCGCCGAAGCAGGTGCTGCGGCATGCTGGCGGCGTGGCCGCTCAGTCCTATACGCGCGTCCGCGAGCTTTACCGGCCCTTGGCGCCCGCCCCGGAAGATGACGCGGCGTTCGCGTTGGTCATCGGCAATCGGAATTACGCATCCCTGCCCGCGGCGGAGTCCTCCCATAGCGATGCCGGCGCCATGTATGCTTTCCTCACCGAACATCTTGGCTTCCGCCAGGACAACGTGATCGATGTGAGGGACGCGAAAAAGGCCGACCTCGAAAGGCTGTTTGGCACTACGCCGGGCGCAGAGGGAGAACTCGCGCGCAAGCTTCGTTCGCACAAAGACGCCCGGGTGATTGTCTACTACTCGGGTCATGGCGCAACCGACGCCGCCCAGACCGAGACCTATCTTCTCCCCGTGGACACCGAACGCTATCGCGATGAGCGGAGCGGCTACCCGCTCGCCACGCTTTACGCCAACTTGGAGAGCCTGGACGCCAAGTCCGTGCTTCTCCTGCTTGAGACCGATTTCGGACGCGACCACGACAACTATGTGATGCCTCCCAATCTGCCCGAGACCCGGCGGTCCGCCATCCCGGTTGTGCCGAGGCCGGGTGTGACGGTTCTCGTTGCCGCCGATCGCGGCCAGCGCACGCTGGCCGATCCGCTCTACGGTATCGGGCTCTTCACCCGCTATCTGATCGAGGGGCTGGCCGGGAGCGCCGATCTGCCACCGGTCGGCAACGAGGATGGCAAGCTCGACAGCGCGGAGCTCCACGTCTACACCGCCGAGATGGTGAGACTTGCCGCGCGCAAGACTTTCGGACTGCTCCAGAGCCCGGTCTATTCCAGCGCGGCAACGGCCGTGCTTTCCAGCGGAAGCGGAACCTTTGCCGAGAGGCCGAATTAGATTTCTTCACGGCGGGCGGGACCGGTTCTTCGAAAACCGCTTTACAAGCCCCCTCGGATTGCATAGGGACGACGCGGCTCGTAGGCACTTTGCTCAAGGGCAGCACTGACATCGGCAATCTCGTGTGGGAGTAGACATGGGATGGACGTTTTCACTTCTGCCTTGGAGCTTCTGCGACACCATCGCCCGGAGCGCCCCGCCCTCGCTTTGAGGCCACACGCCGCGCACCGCGCGGCGGCATGGTTCCTCGCAAATTTTCAGGGCACCGTGCTCTACGCGGCTAAGGCGAACGATGCGCCTGCCGTGCTGGGCGCGCTCGTCGATGCCGGCATCCGCGCCTTCGACGTCGCCTCCATGGTTGAGATCGAGCGCATCGCGGCTTTCCCAGGCGTCGAGCTCTTCTTCATGAATCCGATCAAGTCGCGGAATGCGGTGGCGCGCGCGTATCATGAGTTCGGGGTCAGGAGCTTTGCCTTCGACAGCGATGACGAGCTCGACAAGATTGTCCAGGAGAGCGGCGGCGCGAAAGACCTTCAGCTCTTCCTGCGCGTGGCCTGCCCAAATACCCACAGCCTCATTCCTTTAGAAGGCAAGTTCGGCGCGACCCGCGAGGTGGCGCCTGGCCTCTTGTTGCGCGCGCGGCAGATCGCAAAGCGCCTCGGGATCACCTTTCATGTCGGCTCCCAGGCCGTGGTTCCCGCCGCCTTCGGCGAGGCGTTGCGTCAGGTCGGGCAGTTGATCGTCGAGTCCGGCGTGATGGTAGACGCCATCGATATTGGCGGCGGCTTTCCGAGCCGCTATCCGCATTCTCATCCGCCCGATCTCGCCTCCTTCATGGACGAGGTGACGAAGGCCGCCGACGAACTCGCGGTCAAGCATTCTTGCGAGCTGCTCTGCGAGCCGGGCAGGGCGCTTGTGGCGGAGGCCGAGTCCGTGATCGTGCGCGTCGATGCGCGGCGCGACAATGCCCTCTACGTCAATGATGGGGCGTTCGGCACCTTGTTCGATGCGGCATATTCTGGCTTTCGTTTTCCGGCGCGCCTTGTGAGCGCGTCAAAGAGAAAAGCGAGGGACATGGATTTCGTGCTCTATGGTCCGACCTGCGACAGCTCCGACTACATGCCCGGGCCGTTCCGTCTGCCCGCCAATGTCCGCGAGGGCGACTATATCGAGATCGGCCAGGTCGGGGCGTATGGGCGCGTCTTGTCGAATCGTTTCAACGGCTTTGGCGAGTACGATCAGATCGTTCTGACCGACGAGCCCATGCTTTCCATGTATGCGGGACCGGCCGAAGCCGCGCCCATGCAACCGCTTGAGGCGGCACGGGCCTAGGCGCTCGCGCTTTCGTTTCGCGCGTGAACTGACTCTCGAGGCGTTTGCAGGTTACACTGAAGCCTGCGAGCCCAAGCGGGCGCCAGAGGAAGCACTGCATCCATGAATACCGACCAACTTCAGACCGTTTGGGCGCCACGCGTCCTCAGCATCCTGCGGATCGTCGCGGCGTTGCTCTTCTTCGAGCACGGCTCGCAAAAACTGCTTGGGTTTCCCGCGTCGGAGCGCGGCGCGCCTGAGATTCTGTCACTGCCTTGGATCGCGGGCGTCCTTGAAATCGTCGGAGGCACGCTCCTCGTCGTCGGCCTGTTCACACGGCCCACGGCCCTCATCCTCTCCGGCTTGATGGCGTTCGCTTATTGGCTGGCGCACGCGCCTCGCAGCGTCTTTCCGGTCCTCAACGGCGGGGATGCCGCCATCCTGTTTTGCTTCATCTTCCTCTATCTCGTCTTTGCCGGCGGCGGGGCCTGGAGCCTGGATGCGATGATGAACAGGCGGAAAACGTAAGCTCGAAGCAAGGGGAAGTCGGCCTTACAGGCAGCGAAAGGTCTGAACGACGTCTATTTGGAGACCTTGACCTACCTCCCTCTCAGCTTCGATCCGCTGCAGCGGGGTAATCTCGGCGTGGCTCTGGAATCAACGTACTATTCCACAACGCGAAAGCACAAAAAACCGCCCGATAACCAGAAGTCACATTGAAGGACAATTGAGAAATTTTGCCGACCTCCACGATGCTTGCGACGAGCCGATTCCGTTACCAGAGTTCGATGTCGCACCCGTCGACATATTGTTCGGCTTTAGCGATAGCTTGGTCATCGGTTTCGCAGCCGTCGAGGACATGGGTGGTCCCTGTGAGTCGGCTATCTGCCCGCCAGGGAGATCGAAATTTGCACTCTCGGAAACGTTTAGTACCTTCGACTGCCGCGTTGCCCAAAAGGCGGGCACCATAGTCACAAGGATCTCGACTTGTCTAAGCTGGGGAAGCGGAGTGACACGAGAGGCGTTCAACCTGACAGCGAATGGCCGGGAAATTGCCGCGCTCAGGTTCCGGTCGTCGGCTTCTTTGGCTCTTGCGGAGCACCCCAGGTTCTCAAGAGGGCTTGAGTGACCTCCAAGTCAGTGGCCATAGCTAACCATCTTTGAGCCAGACCTTCGAAGTGCTCCTTGTCAGTTACACTTCGAGCGTCGGCAGCCAACCGTAAGCAATTCTGGGCGTGCACGCGACACTCTTCTGGATCCCCCGGCATCGGACACCTTAACTGTACTGATTAATGCCAGTAGCGGCGCCGTAAGCGCTCTCGGAGCGGAGCACGGATGTTCACTTTTGACCAGTACTTTCGATGCTTAAAGCAACAATGGCTAGCCGGTGGATTGGCGCGTTGGAGGGTGTCTTTACCGACTTTCAGAACCGACTTTCAGAGAGAGAGCTACGAAGGTTATGAGCTAGAGGTTGACGGTGGCGGCGACGACTGGTGGTTTCTGCACGACCGCATACCCCCGACCTTCCCATCTTGCCGGCGCCTAAATCGGGCCCCTATAGATCCAGCGGTGAGGCCGTAACGGAGGCCATGCGGCAAATTAATTGCGGCGTCTGTGATTGAATTGACAGCGATTCGGCCTGATGGCACTCCGCCTCGTCAGCCTACTGGCACTTAACTGACGTGGATTTTTTGCAGCTGTCTTAGAAGGGCGGCGACGCGTCTCTCCGAGCGGCTTATCTCGGCAAGCTTCGCCTGCATCTCGAGCGCCATAAGGTCGCCCCGAAGCGCGAACGACGGGCACCGCCGTTGTGAAGTTTATCATCGACCCCTCGGGCAAGATCTTGTCACGGGAGATCACATCGAGCTCCGGCTCGAAGAGGCTCGACGACGCGGCGATCGCGACGATCGAGCGTTCGGCGCCGTTCCCGCCCTTTCCCGACGACATCTCGCGCGAGCCGGTTGTGGTGTCGGTGCCGTTCAAGTTCCGCGCCGACCGCTAGATCGCTATTGCATAGGTTGCATCTATTCCCTTTAGTACTTTGCATTTGTTGCATCACCCGAACACCCTCTAACGTCTTGGTTTGAAAAGTGACGTCGGGGGGCTTGATGCAAAGTTGTGTGGGGGCGCGTGCTCCTCGTGCGTCTGAGGGCGTACGGCATCGTTTCGGCGCGTGGGCCAATCGGCCGCAATCCATAGGCTGGGGTCGCACGCCTATCCTTGGGCTTTTGCTATTTTCTGCCGCTGGAGGAAGCGAAATCCCAGAACGCCGACGCGGTCGAGTTGCCTCCCGTCGTAATCACCGTCACGACCCCGAAGACCAAATATCCCGTCACCACCGTCGCCAAGAAGAAGCCGGCAGGTTCGGGAAGTGCGACCGCCTCGAGACAAGCGCAGGCACAAGCCGCCGAGCCGGTCATCACCACCTCAGCCGCGCCACTCATCACCTCTGAGGCCAGCGCGACCGAGTTTCCGTCCGCCACCGCCATTCCCGGCATCGTCATTGTCGGCGACATCATCCCGCCCGGCCCGCGCGGTGAGTGGCAGCTCGACGGGTCGGGTCAGGTCGTTTCCGGTGCCGAACTCTACACCAGCCATGTGCTGAACACGAATGAGGCCTTGCGCAAGGTCACTGGCGTAAATGTTCGCGACGAGGATGGCTTTGGCTTGCGCCCGAATATCGGCATTCGCGGCATGAACCCAACGCGCTCGACCAAGGTTCTGCTGCTCGAGGACGGCCTGTTCCTCGGCTACGCGCCCTATGGAGAGAATGCGAGCTACTTTCACCCGCTGATGGACCGCTTCGAGCGCGTCGATGTGATCAAGGGCGCCGACATGCTGCTCTACGGTCCGCAGACCATCTCGGGCACGATCGACTACGTAACGCCGAACCCACCCGCCACGCCGAGCGGTTTTGTCGCCGCGACCGGAGGCAACCGCGATTATTTCAATGGGCAGGCCTTTTATGGCGGCTGGTACAACAATCTCGGCGGCCTGTTCGACTACGTGCACAAGCAGGGCGACGGCGTGCGCGACAACACCCACCACAAGGTGACCGATCTCGGGGTGAAGGGCATCGCGCTGGCGAGCGCCGACTCGGCCTGGATCGGGAAGTTCAGCTATTTCACCGAGGATTCCCAGGTGACCTATT
The DNA here is from genome assembly GCF_050999895.1 of Methyloceanibacter sp. GTDB lineage: Bacteria > Pseudomonadota > Alphaproteobacteria > Rhizobiales > Methyloligellaceae > Methyloceanibacter. The sequence goes on from NZ_JBPCOU010000059.1 coordinate 25,196, forward strand.
CCGGCATTACCGATGCCGAGCGGAAGAACTTCGGGCTTCGCTACAATCCGTTCGCCAACGACAACTTCAACACCGACCGCTACGCAGCGTCGCTGGTGAACGCTTGGATATCAATAACAACATCAATCTGCGGACGAGTTTCTATTACAACAGCTTCTCGCGCGATTGGTGGCGGCAATCGAGCCGCACCACCGACGGCCAGTGCAACGCAAGCTATCCAGGCTTCACCGATGATCGCCTCCACGGGCGGCGCGTCGATCCTAACGACTGCAACTCCATTCAGGGGCGCCTGCGCGACTACTACGTCTACGGACTCGACGAGCGGGTGACCGCGCGATACGCGCTGACCGACAACATCGCCAACCAGCTGAAGGCCGGCTTCCGCGTCCACAAGGAAGCGCAAGACCGGCGCCAAGTGAACGAATTGTTCGTCACGGGGGGAAGCACTTTGGCCGAATGGAACGAGCGTGACGCCTTCGCGCTGTCCTATTTCGTTCAGGACCGAGTCGAGTTCGGCAGGTTCAGCGTCACCCCGGCATTCCGTTACGAGGACATCGAATATGAGCGGCGCAATAGGATTGTTGCCGGAGGGTGCCTTACCCCGCCTTGTGTTGGAACGGAGAACGTCTACGCCTTCATTCCGGGGATCAGCGTGGGCTACGATCCCAACGACAAGATCAGCTTCTTCGCGGGCGTCCACGAGGGCTTCGCCCCGCCCCGGGTCGAGGATTCCATCGCCAATGACGGCGGTTCCATCGACATCAATCCCGAAGAATCGGTCAATCTCGAAGTCGGCTTCCGCAGCGAGCTCCTACGTGGCCTCAATATCGACTCGACCTATTTCCGCAACGACTTTTCCAACCTGATCGCCGTGGGGTCGATCGCCGGCGGCGACAACCCGCTCGCCGAGGGCGAGGCCTTGTTCGAAGGCTTGGAGGTGCTGGTGCGGTTCGACTCCGGCCGGATGTACCGAAAGCCGTGGAGTTTCTACAGCCAGGTCGCCTTCACCTGGCTCCCGGTCGCCGAGCAGCTCTCGCCCTTCATTTCCGTGACCACCGGCCTGCCGCTACAGGGCAACACCACCGGCAATCGCCAGCCTTATGCGCCGGAATATCTCGTGACGCCCAGGATCGGCTATGCGACGAAGAACTGGGATATCAACCTTGAGATGGTCTATGTCAGCAGTCAGTTCGGCGACTTCTTGAATTTAAAGAGCGGGCGCGACCACTCTGGCGGACCGAGCAGCACCAATGCGCTGTCGGGCATGTTCGGCGAGATCCCGAGCTACGCCATCTTCAACTTTGCCACGACCTACAATATCGAAAAGACCGACACGGATCTCTATTTCACCATCAAGAATCTGCTCGACGAGCAATATGTCGTCGATCGTACCAGGGGCATCCTGCCGGGCGCGCCGCGGCTGTTTCAAGTGGGACTCAAGCAGAACTTCTGATCGACAAACGGCGTCCCAATTCTCAAGTCCCCCTGAGAGACGCCTCGTCCGCTTTGGGCCCTACAGCAGACGTGGTGAATGTAGCTATTTAGGAACCCTAGGCCCGCCGTCCGGCCCCGCTTAAGCGAGTTGTTCCGAAGGACCTCGATCGATCGGAGGGGTGGGCGACAACCGCTTCGCCAGCACTTGCTCGAACCAGATGATCGCGGCCTCACCTTCCTTCTGAGCGACTTGATTCACCCCACGGCTATGCCGAATGCCGTTGCGAAGTTCCGCAAGCTGGTCGAATTTTGTATTTAGAGCTACCTTGTTAAGAAATCGATCCTCAAATCTCGGCCAGTGCGTTCCCGTGATTACACCTTGCAACTCCCGAAGATCCGAGAATCAAGTTTACCCTCCATCGTCGAGTAGTAAGCGACATCGAGCGTACCGTTCCTCCTAGTTGCCTTCTGAATGCGTCGATCGATTTCAGACGCAATATGGGGTGGGAGTTGCGCCGGATTCTCGCCAAATTCGCCCGCGATCAATTTTCTGGTGGAAATCTCGACCCGCTCGATGGACGCATCGAGTGCGCGTAAATTAGGAGGCAGCAGGGGCGACCGCTCGGCGGCAATTCATTCCGTAATGTGATCCCAGTGCGTGTATGACTGGCCGTGGGGCCTTATTGTTGCATTTGCTGACATAGACTGACACGGAGAGAATCCGCTTGCTGTGCCCTGTAAGGACGCTCTATTTTTTTGTTTATATAACAGCGTTTTAAATGGTGGGCGGTACTGGACTCGAACCAGCGACCCCTGCGATGTGAACACAGTGCTCTACCAGCTGAGCTAACCGCCCGCCTGCCGGCGTCATTTGGTTTAACGATTGCCGCCGCTCGAAGTCAAGGAATGGGCGCTGCGCCCGTCCCGCTAGGCGCTTGCAAGGAAAAGCGGCACGAAATCGCGCGCCGCTCCCCGGCATGAAAAAGCGGCACCAGGCCGGTGCCGCTTCTCGTGTCGCTTAAGGTTTGGAGACCAAGCCCTGCACGGTCGCAAGCGTGGCCGTCGCGTCGGCAACGTTCCCTTCCGTGCATTGCATGTCGGCCTGGTCGAGAAGCTCGTTCGCCTTCTCGGCGGTCTCCTCGCTCACGGCGTTCGACTCGATCTTGTCATGCACCAGCTCTTCGGTCTTGGTGAGCTGCTCGGTGCAGGCAGGGTCGCCCGCGTCCTCGTCGACCGCATACGCCGTTCCCGCCATGAAGCACGCCGCTGCGGCGCCGATCACGACCCTTCTCAGCATTTCCCGTCTCCATCTAAAGTTCAGTGCATAGCTTGCGCATAAGCGGATGAAATTGTGCTTTGACTGAGGCTGCACGCGCAAGACCGATCCGGTTGAAATGTGGCGTAACTGCGGCATGGCAGCTCCGGCTACAGATCGGCCGGGTGCTCGGCGAGGGCCTGCAGCAGGCGGACGGCGTGGGCGCCGAGCGCGTCGAAGTGATCGATGACAGCGTCCGACGGGAGGTCGAGGGGCGCCTCGCCATAGCCGAACCGTACGAAGACGATGGGCAACGCGGCGGCGTTCGCGGTCCTCACATCGACCTCGCTGTCCCCGATCCATGATCGCGCGGCGGAGTGACCGCCAGCCGCCGCGATCACCCGCTGAGGGGCGCGGGGTCTGGCTTGCCCACGGCGAAAGTGTCGCGACCGCTCATCGACACCGCCCCTCATCTCACCAATGCGCGTGCCATCGAGATCGAACACGACGGTCGCATCTTTCAGGATCGTTTTCGCCACGGTCAGGTTCCCTTTCGCCCGTCTTGCGCGGGTCTTAGCGCAAACTACGTTCTGTCACACTGCCTTGCGGCGTGGCAGGCGGCGGCGTAGGAAGCGGCCGCATGCGTTCCGAATAGGGCCTTGGCCATGAGCGCTCGCATCATGGTATCTGGGGTTCGAGTTGAAATACGTGATGTGGGTGGCCGCGCGGCATGACCCGAGGGGGCAAACGTGCTCACGGATGCGCTTAAAGAGAGTGCGGCGCGCGCGGCGCTCGACCTCGTAAACGACGGCATGCGGCTCGGGCTCGGCACGGGCTCGACAGCCGCGCGTTTCGTCGATGCGCTGGGCGAGCGCGTGGGGCAGGGGCTCAAAGTGCTGTGCGTGCCGACCTCCGAGGCCACCCGCGCGCAGGCCGAACGCCTTGGCATTCCTCTCACCACCCTCAAAGACACGCCGCAGCTCGACCTGACGGTGGATGGCGCGGATGAGATCGACGATCAGCTTCGCCTCATCAAAGGCGGCGGCGGCGCCTTGCTGCGCGAGAAGATCGTCGCCACGGCCTCGAACCAGATGGTGGTCATCGCCGACGAAAGCAAAGTCGTTGCCACGCTCGGAGCCTTTCCGCTTCCGATCGAAGTCGTGCCGTTCGGGTTTGCATCGACCCTTCGCCTGATCGAAATCATGAGCACACAGGCCGGCTGCGAGGGCGAGATCATGCAGCGGCAGACGCCAGGCGGCGGCCGCTTCGTTACCGACCAGGACAATTACATCGTCGATTGCGCCTTTGGGGCCATCCAAGAGCCTGAAGTGCTCGCCTTTGCCTTGAAACGTGTTCCGGGCGTCGTGGAGCACGGCCTGTTTCTCGGCGTCGCCGATCTCGCTATCGTTGCGGGCCCTGACGGCGTCAGGGTTATCCGGCGGCCGGGAGAGTGAAGGCAACGTGACCGCGTACGATTACGATCTGTTTGTCATCGGTGCTGGATCGGGGGGCGTGCGCGCGGCCCGGCTTGCCGCCGAACTCGGTGCGCGCGTCGGCATTGCCGAGGAATATCGCGTCGGCGGCACCTGCGTCATTCGCGGCTGCGTGCCGAAGAAGCTGCTCGCCTATGGCAGCCGTTATCACCAGGAGCTTGAAGGTGCCGGCGCTTATGGCTGGAGCTTCGGGGCCGTGCAGTTCGACTGGCAGACATTGATCGGCAATGTCCGGCGCGAGGTCGATCGGCTGGAAGGCATTTATACGCGGCTGCTGGAAAATGCCGGTGTCGATCTGCTCTCGACCCGCGCCACGCTCGAAGATCCGCATACGCTGAAGCTTGCCGATCGCGACGCCGTCGTCACGGCGAAGACCGTTCTCGTCGCCACCGGCGGTCATCCGCATCTGCCCGACGTGCCGGGCAAGGAACATTTGATCACCTCCAACGAATGCTTCCTGCTTGACGCGCTGCCTGCCAGCATGGCCATTATCGGCGCCGGTTATATCGGGGTGGAGTTCGCTTCGATCTTTGCCGGTCTCGGCGTGCAGGTCACGCTGATCTATCGCGGCGAGCAGATTTTGCGGGGCTTCGATGAGGAGCTGCGCCTGCGGCTCGCTCAGGGTTTGCGCAAGCGCGGAATCGACATCCGCCTCGGTGCCGCCATCGCCAGCATTGCCAAGGACGAAGCGGGCTATCAGGTGAATTTCGCGCACGGAGACCCGGTCGAGGCTGGGCTCGTCATGGCCGCGACGGGTCGCGTGCCGAATACGGTCGGTCTCGGCCTCCAGCAGATCGGCATCGCGCTCGGCTGGAACGGCCATGTCGTCGTGGACGAATTCTCCAAATCCTCGATCGACAATATCTATGCCGTGGGTGATGTCACCGATCGCGTGAACCTCACCCCAGTCGCGATCCACGAGGCCACCTGCTTCGCCGAGACGGTATTCAATGACACGTCCACGCCCGTCAATCACACCTTCACCCCGACGGCAGTCTTCTCGGAGCCTGAGATCGCCACGGTGGGCCTGACCGAAGAGGAAGCGCGCGAGAAGTATCGCGTGGTCGACATCTATAAGAGCGCGTTCCGGCCGTTGAAATACACGCTGGCGAAGCGCGAGGAGCAGATGCTCATCAAGCTCGTCATCGATGCGGAGACTGACAAAGTGCTCGGCTGTCACGTGCTCGGGCCAGACGCGGCGGAGATCGTGCAGATGGCGGCGATCGCCGTGCAGCTCGGGGTCACCAAGGCGCAGTTCGACGCGACGCGCGCGCTGCATCCGAGCGTCGCGGAAGAGATCGTGACCATGCGGCACAAATGGGAGCCGCCGACACCGGTGGCGGGGTCCGATGCGGCGGCTTGAGGATAAGATCGCGCTGGTCACGGGCGGAGGCGCGGGTATCGGCCGCGCCATGGCCGAGACCTTTGCGCGGGAAGGGGCCTCTGTCGTCATCGCCGACCGCGACGGCGACGCTGCGCAAGAGGTTGCCGATGCCATCGTCAAGAGCAACGGCGCCGCGCGCGCCATCGCCACCGACGTCACGAGCACCGAGGAGGTGCTGGCGCTCATGGGCGCGATTAAGGACGCCTTCGGCCGGCTCGATGTGCTCGTGAACAATGCCGGGGTCGGGGAGCGCGCCGATTTTCGTCACCTCGACGATGCCGCATGGGACAAGGTTTGGGCCGTCAATGTCGATGGCACGGTGCGCTGCGCGCGCGAGGCCTTCGACCTGCTCCGCGCCTCGGGCAAGGCGTCCGTGGTCAATCTCTCCTCGGTGATGGCGACCAAGCATACGCGGCAAATGTCGGTCTATTCGGCGAGCAAGGGCGCCGTGTCGGCGCTGACACGAAGTCTCGCCGTGGAATATGCGCCCTACAGCATTCGCGTGAACTGCCTGTGCCCCGGCTATGTGGAAACGGCTCTGATCGGCCGTTATATGGCCAATCCCATGATCGCCAAGGCGCTCCTGACGCAGACGCCGCTCAGGCGTTTCGGCACGCCGCAGGACATCGCCAACGCAGCCCTGTTCCTCGCTTCGGACGAGGCCGCCTATGTCACTGGCGCGAGCCTAAATGTCGACGGCGGCATGGGCGCGACGCTCTAGGCGCGCCTCGACTCGCTCTTTGCCGGACTGCCCGCACGGGCGCTGGGAAGCATCCGCGTCTCCGCGATGATGCCGTCGACGACCGCCACGAAAGCGGCTTGTTCGCTGCCGCCGAGCTTCATCACCTCGTCATAGCGGGCGAGCTGACGGTCGGCGCTCGTGCCACGCTGCACGATGGTGCGCGCATGCGCGATCTCCGCGGCGCAACCGAAATAGGCCGCGTCCTCGGCCACGAGATCGAACAGTTCCTCCAGCAGCATGGGGAAGGCCACGATCGCGCCCTTGCCGAAATCGACCAAGCCTTCGCCGATGCCGTAGCGCTGCGCGCGCCAGCGGTTCTCCCGGATCAGGAAGGGCGGGTAATGGCGCCAGCGCTGATTCTTGCGGCGCAAGCGGTAAAGCAGGCGCAAGATGCAGACATAGAGCGCTGCGATGGCGATGCCGTCCTCGATGAGCGGGCAGACATCGGTGATGCGCATTTCGAGCGTTGGGAAGCGCGCGCTCGGACGCAGATCCCACCAGAGCTTGGTCGCGTCATCGATCAGGCCGGCGCTCACCAGCAACTCGACCGTGCGTGCATATTCGCTGTAGCTGGAAAATTGGTGTGGCAGGCCGGTGCGCGGCAGTTCATCGAAAATGGACAAGCGATAGGATTTCAGCCCCGTCGGCGTGCCTTGCCAAAACGGCGACGAGGTCGAAAGCGCGAGAAGGTGCGGCAGGAAGTACGATGCCTGGCTCATCAAATCGATGCGGAGATCGTCATCCTCGATTCCGACATGCACGTGCATGCCGCAGATCACGAGGCGGCGGGCGACATGCTGCAGGTCGCGCGCGAGAACATTGTAGCGCTCTTTGTCAGTGTGCTGCTGCGCGGACCATTCGGCGAAGGGGTGGGTCGATGACGCGATTGGGGCGAGGCCGAATTCATCGGCGATGCCTGCGACCGTGCTGCGCAAATGCACCAGTTCGTCGCGTGCCTGTTGCACCGATTTGCAGACGCGTGTGCCGACCTCGATTTGCGAGCGCAGGAATTCGGGGCTGACCTGGCCGCGCAGCGCCTCTTCGCATTTCGCCAGCAACGCGGCAGGTGGCTCGGGTTCGAGATCGCGGCTCTCTTTGTTGACGAGGAGATATTCCTCCTCGATCCCGATTGTGAAGCTCGGTTCTTTGATGGCCATGGCCCTGCAACGTCCCACAGTCGAGGAGGCTCGTGTAGCAGCTTCGATTTCTAGACGAAACTCGCCAGAAGCACGCCGACAATGTAGGCGAGGCCGGCAGCGGTCATGCCGATCAAGAAGGTTTCCAGGCCTGCCCGCCACCAAGGCGCTGGCGACCAATAACTTCTTAGCGAGCCGATCAAAAAAAAAGGTCAGTCCGGTCGTGGCGGTCGAGACTGAGATCGAGGCGGGCAAGCCGAAGATAAACGGAAGGAGCGGCACGGAGCCGCACAAAATAAAGGCGATAAAGGTAAAGGCGGCTGCTTTGCCGGGGGGAACGGCTGACCGGAGGCAGGCCGTGCTCCTCGGTCATCATGGTCTTGATCCAATGTCCACGCTCTGCGGTGATCACATCAACCGCGCTCTCCAACGCATGCCCCTCGAAGCCCTTGGCTTTAAAGATCTGACGGATTTCTTCCCGATCGCCCTCCGGCGCATACTCGACGTGCCGCTCTTCCATGTGGCGCAGCTGCTCGTATTCCTCAATCTCTGCGGTGGTGCCGGAGTAATTGGCCGCAGCCATGGAAAATCCGTCAGCGAGTAGGTTGGCGACGCCCAGAATGACCAGGGCCTTGGTGGAAAGCTCCGCGCCCACCACGCCGGCGACCACCGCGAACGTGGTCACAGTCCCGTCGATGCCGCCATAGACCCAGTCGCGCAGATAGCTGATGCGCGGCCCCTTTTATCAGCCGCTTGGCATGTCGCGCGGGTCGTGGCCGTGCTCGAGGTGGCGGGGGGGTCCATCGGCTCCTTCGCGCGCTCTTAAGGATTGTGTGGCAGGCATAACCGACGACGACGCGAGCAGCCTAGCCAAGTCGCCCCTCATTCGCCTATATGGTGAGGGTTTTCAAGGAGAGCCGTGATGGCACCGCGTTGGAGCCCAGACAGCTGGCGTACCAAACCCATAGGGCAGGTTCCTCTTTATCTGGATGAGGTCGAGCTCGGTCAGGTCGAGAAGCAGCTTGCGAGATTCCCGCCGCTCGTTTTCGCCGGCGAGGCGCGGGAGCTGACGGCCAAGCTCGCGCGCGTGGCGAGCGGCGAGGCCTTCCTGTTGCAGGGCGGCGATTGCGCCGAGAGCTTTGCCGAGCACGGCGCCGACACGATCCGCGACTTCTTCCGCGTGTTTCTCCAGATGGCGGTGGTCCTGACTTATGCCGGCGGCTCGCCGGTCGTGAAGCTCGGGCGCATCGCCGGCCAATTCGCCAAGCCGCGCTCCTCCGCGACGGAGAAGCAGGGCGGGCAGGAGTTGCCGAGCTATCGTGGCGACATCATCAACGGCATCGAGTTCACCGAGGCGGCACGCCGCGCTGACCCGCAGCGCATGCTGATGGCCTATCGGCAGTCCGCCGCGACGCTCAATCTGCTGCGCGCGTTCGCGCAAGGCGGTTACGCCAATCTCGAGCATGTGCATCGCTGGAATCTCGGTTTCGTCAAGGATAGTCCCGCAGGGCATCGCTACGAGGACATGGCCGAGGATCTCGCCGAGACGCTGCGCTTCATGCGTGCTATCGGGCTCACGCCCGACAACACGCCGCAGCTTCGGAGCACGAGCTTCTACACCAGCCACGAAGCCCTGCTGCTCGGCTACGAGCAATCGATGACGCGCATCGATTCAACCTCGGGCGATTGGTATGCGACGTCGGGTCATTTTCTCTGGATCGGCGACCGCACCCGGCAGCTCGATCACGGCCACATCGAATATCTGCGCGGCATCAAGAATCCGATCGGCGTGAAATGCGGGCCGAGCCTCGATACCGACGAGCTGCTGCGTCTCATCGACCTGCTCAATCCGCAGAACGAGCCCGGGCGGCTGACCCTGATCAGCCGCTTCGGCGCCGAGAAGGTCGGAAAGCATCTGCCGCAGCTCATCCGGGCCGTCGAGCGGGAGGGCAAAAGTGTTGTGTGGACCTGCGATCCAATGCACGGCAACACGATCAAGGCCGGCAATGGCTACAAGACGCGTCCCTTCGATTTGATCCTCAGCGAGGTCGAGGCCTTCTTCGACATTCATCGCAGCGAGGGCACGCATGCCGGCGGCATTCATGTCGAGATGACGGGGCAGAACGTGACGGAGTGCGTCGGTGGCGCCAAGGCGGTGACCGAGACAGATCTCTCCGACCGCTATCACACCCATTGTGATCCGCGCCTCAACGCCGATCAGTCGCTGGAGCTTGCCTTCATCGTCGCGGAGCGGCTGAAGCGCGACCTTGCAGGACGTCCGGAGCCCGAGATTTCCATCGCCGCCGGCGAGTAGCCTTTCCTTTAGACCCGACGAAAAAGGGCGCCGGCCGAAGCCTGCGCCCTCTAATTCGCACGAAACGATCAAAAATCGACGCGATGCGTCCGGCGATGACTAACCGGCTGGGCAGACCATCCTCCAGCGGCCGAAGACGCCCTGCCTCCAGAAGCAAGACGGTCTGACCGGCGGGCCCCAGGAGAGGGCATAGGCCGGCTCATTCACGTCGTAATTTACCCAAACGCATCGATTCTCTCCGCAAAGCCACTCGGCTTTCGCGGGTTGACCGCCCAAGAGGAACGCGGCCGCCAGGACCAAGCCTGCCACTATCGTTCTGATCACGCTTCAACCCTCCCACACATGACGTTGTTTAACGTCCGATTTAACCCGGGCGCGGAGCCAGAGTCCATCGCCTCTAGCGGCGCCCGGCCGGCGCCCTAGACAGTTTCGCGCGCCAAGCTAAGTTCGGCCATGGCCAACAGGATCAAGGACAGCTTCAGGCTAGCGCTCGCGCAGCTCAATCCGATCGTGGGCGACATCGACGGCAACCTGAAAAAGGCCCGCGCGGCACGGGAAACGGCGGCCGCTCGAGGCGCGGATCTGGTCGCTTTCACCGAACTCTACCTGACCGGCTACCCCATCGAGGATCTCGTGCTGAAGCCTGCTTTGCAGGAGGCAGCGTGGCAGGCTTGCGAGGCATTTGCCCGCGACACCGGAGACGGCTGGCCCGCCGTTCTCGTGGGGCTGCCCTGGGGCGACGGCTCCTTCGTCTATAACGCGCTGGCCTTGCTCGATGCCGGCCGCATCGCGGCGGTTCGCTACAAGAACAACCTCCCGAATTACGGCGTGTTCGACGAGAAGCGCGTCTTTGCCACCGGCCCCATGCCCGAGCCCATCGACTTTCGTGGCGTGAAGCTTGGCGTGCCGGTCTGCGAAGACATCTGGAGCGAGGAGGTCTGCGCGGGCCTTGCCAAAGCGGGCTCGGAGCTTCTGATCGTCCCCAACGGCTCGCCCTATTGGATGGACAAGCAGACCCAGCGATACGACGTGGCGCGCGCGCGCATCGCTGAGACGGGCCTGCCGCTGACTTACGTCAATCAAATCGGCGGCCAGGATGAGCTCGTCTTCGACGGCGCGTCCTTCGCTCTTAACGTCGACGGCTCCGTGGCGATGCAGATGCCTGCCTGGCAGGAGGCGATTGGCATCATGGAATGGCGGCGCGAGGAGGCGGGCTGGCGTTGCCTTCCCGGCGACATGGCTGAGATCGAAGTCGGGGAGGCCGCGAACTATCTCGCCTGTGTCACCGGCTTGCGCGACTATGTGGAGAAGAACGGCTTTCCGGGCGCGGTGCTTGGCCTCTCGGGCGGGATCGACTCCGCGCTCTGCGCCGCCATGGCCGTCGATGCGCTCGGGGCCTCGCGCGTGCATTGCGTCATGCTGCCCTACCGCTACACCAGCAATGAAAGCCTGAGCGATGCGGCCAAAGGCGCCGAAACACTCGGCGTGCGCTACGACATTCTTCCTATCCATGAGGCTGTCGAAGGTTTGACCAAGAGCCTCGCGCCGGTGTTCGCGGGCACCAAGGAGGATGCGACCGAGGAGAATTTCCAGTCGCGTGCGCGCGGCACCATGCTGATGGCCATGTCCAACAAATTCGGGCCCATCGTGCTGACGACCGGCAACAAATCCGAAGTGTCGGTGGGCTATGCAACGCTCTATGGCGACATGAATGGCGGGTTCAATCCCATCAAGGATCTCTACAAGACTCAGGTCTACGCCGTTGCGCGCTATCGCAACAGCGCAAGGCCGAAGGGTTGTTTGGGCCCCGAGGGCATCGTCATCCCTGAGAACATCCTTACCAAGGCGCCGACGGCCGAGCTCAAGGCCGATCAGCGCGATCAGGATACGTTGCCGCCCTACGATGTTCTCGACGACATTCTGAATTGTCTTGTCGAGCGCGAGATGCAGCTAGCGGGGATCGTCGCCCGCGGACATGCGCCTGAGGTTGTGAAGAAGGTCGAGCGCATGCTCTATCTCGCCGAGTATAAGAGGCGGCAGGCGGCGCCCGGCGTGAAGATCACGGCGAAGAATTTTGGGCGCGATCGGCGCTATCCCATCGTCAACAAGTTCCGCGAGACTCTGTAGATGAGTATCACCGTCCGCTTCGCGCCGAGCCCCACGGGCCGGCTCCATGCCGGCAATATCCGCACCGCGCTCCTCAATTGGATGTTCGCGCAGAAGACCGACGGCCGCTTTTTGTTGCGCCTCGATGATACCGACCGGGAGCGCTCGACCGAGGAGTTCGCGCAAGGGATCCAAGAGGATCTTGCCTGGCTCGGTCTCGACTGGGCCGACATGGCGCGGCAGTCGGATCGATTCGACCGCTACGCGGCCGCCGTGCAACGGCTGAAGAAAATCGGCAGGCTTTATCCCGCTTACGAAACGCCGGAGGAGCTGGAGCTTCGCCGCAAGCGGCAGCTCGCACGCGGCAAGCCGCCCATCTACGACCGTGCCGCCTTGAACCTGACCGTGGAAGAGAGGGCGCGTCTCGAAGCCGAGGGCCACAAACCGCATTGGCGCTTCAAGCTCGAAAGCCGCGACGTAGTTTGGGAGGATCTCGTGCGCGGCCGTCAGCATGTCGATGCCGCTTCGCTCTCGGACCCTGTCCTGGTGCGCGAGGACGGCACCTATCTCTACACGCTGCCGAGTGTGGTCGACGATATCGATCTCGGCATCACCCATGTCGTTCGCGGCGAAGACCACGTCGCCAACACCGCGCCGCAGATCCAGCTCTTCGAGGCGCTCGGCGCGACGCCTCCCGCTTTCGGTCATCACAATCTTCTGGTCCGCGCGGACGGCCAAGCGCTCTCCAAGCGTGAGCGCACGCTTTCGATTGAGTCGCTGCGAGAAGAGGGGCTGGAGGCGCTCGCGGTTGCCATCTATGCCGCCACGATCGGCACCTCCGATCCCGTCGCGCCGCATGCCGGCATGGACGAGCTTGTGTCCGCCTTCGATTTCGAGAAGCTGTCGCGAGCGCCGGCGCGCTTCGATCCGGACGAGCTTCGTCTCCTCAATGCCAAGCTTCTCCACGCGCTGCCCTATGATGCCGTCGCCGACCGCTTGCGCGCCATGGACATCAAAGGGGGACGCGAATTCTGGGAGGCTGTGCGCGAAAATCTCAACGTGCTTGCCGATGCCAAGCTCTGGTGGCGCGTGGTGACGGGTCCGCTTGCTCCGGCGATCGCGGACTCAGCTCTTTGCGAAAAAGCGGCTGCGTTGCTGCCGCCTGAGCCTTGGGACGAGGCGACTTGGGCGGCATGGTCATCCGCCGTCAAGGATGCGACCGGCGCCAAGGGCAAGGCGCTGTTTCAGCCCTTGCGTCTGGCGCTGACCGGCGAGGATCACGGTCCTGAGCTCAAGGCTCTCTTGCCGCTGATCGGACGGACGCGCGCCGCGGCGAGGCTCGCCGGCGAAACCGCCTAGCAGAAATAGGATTGCGCTATTGCGGTGTCGGCGCCGGAGCCGTCTTGCGCTTGGCGATGGTCGACTGACCCTTCGGTGACGCGGCGGGCGCCGCTTCCGCTGCGGGAGCCGGCGGCGGCGCGGCAGGCTCTTGAGCTTGCTCAGGCGGCGGTGCTGGCGCGGTGCTGCCCGTGACGTCGAGGTCGAGGTCGACAGGAGGTGTCTCGCCACCCGATGCGGTCGCGGAAGCGTCGGCTTCGGCAGCCTGTTTCGCAGGCGCGGCAGCCTTGCCGGTGGCCGGCGCGGGCGTCACCTCGGCCTTCTTGTTCGCGTTCTCGATGTCGGTCGGATTGAACTCGGCTTGCTTGCAGGAGCAGCCCTTGACGTACTCCTTGCGATATTTTAGCGCCACCGGCAGGTCCATATAGGCAGCGCCGTTGAGCGACACGGCGCGCTCGATCTCTTCGCCCGGATTACGGTAGACATAGAGTTCCGCGGGCGCGGCGCAGTTCGATTGGCAGCGCGAGGCGTCGGCGGAGAAATTGCTCGGATAGGTCGAATAGCTGACCGGGTAATAGAAGCCGTCGCAGAGCCGCACGCAGACAGTGCGATAGGGCGCGTTGGGAATGATGCGCGAGGTCTGATAGCCGGGATCCACTTGCGGGCGCTCTTCTTCGCCGCCGAAAAAGTCGAACAGGCCACCGCCACGGCGCGGGGCACGCACGCCGCCGCATCCGGCACGGGCGAGTGCGTCCTGTAGCTCCGCCTGCCGGCGCTTGCCGCCGCCGCCGCGCGTGATGGCCTGGCGCTGCTGCTGGAGTTGAGCGAGCTGGCGGCGCGCTTCCTCGACGCGGTTATTCATGTTGAGGCATTTGGGGCTGCGGACCAGCGCGCGGCCGAAGATGAACAATCTCTCATAGCAGCCGGCATCGTCCATGGCGGCTTGCGTGCCTTGGAAGATACGATCCTGCTGGGCAATCTGCTGCTCGATGCGGGGCAGCTCCTCGCGGCCGCCGCCGCCGCCCGGGGCAGCGGCCAGCTCCTGCTGGAGCTGCATGCAGCGCATTTGCTCCTCGCTCATGCCTTGCGCGAACGAGACTGTGGCGGCGCCTAGGACGAAGAGGCCGCACGCGGCACGCGCGCTCATGCGGACTATCGACCGCATGGACGCCGCCGCGCGCCGATGATCGCGATTAACGCTCACGTTCCGTTCCAGTCCTGGGATGCCTCTGCCCCTCATTATGCGCCGCTAAGCTCCTGGGTCAATGCGGCATCAATAAGATGGCTTGCTTGACGATTCCGCAGTTTACCGCCATAAACCGCGCATGATGCAAGGGCAACCGATCCTTATCGTTTTCGACGGCATTATTCCGGGCTAGCAACAAGCTCGCGCGGTCGTTCCCCTTTACCATATCCGAAGTTCAGAACGCCCGCCGGGCCTTAAGCCAAAGGGCTTGGTCAGTGGCGCTTACGCTTTACAACACGCTTAGCCGCAAGAAAGAGCCGTTCAAGCCGTTCGATCCGGCCAATGTGCGCATGTATGTGTGCGGGCCGACGGTCTACGACTTCGCTCATATCGGCAATGCGCGGCCGGTGATCGTCTTCGACCTGGTCTACCGGCTGCTGCGGCACCGCTACGGGCCGGATCACGTCACCTATGTCCGCAACATCACCGACGTCGACGACAAGATCAACGCGCGCGCGGCGGAGGATTATCCGGACCTGCCTTTGAACGAGGCGATCCGGTGCGTCACCGAAAAGACCGAGCAGCAGTTTCACAGGGACGTCGCGGCGCTCGGCTGCCTGCCGCCGACTGTGGAGCCGCGGGCGACGCAGCACATTGCCGAGATGACGACGATGATAGAGACGCTCGTCGAGCGCGGCTGCGCCTACGTGGCGGAAGACCATATTCTCTTCCACGTCGCCGCGATGCCCGACTACGGTAAGCTGTCGGGGCGCCCACTCGATGAGATGATCGCCGGCGCGCGCGTTGAGGTGGCGCCATTCAAGCGCGATGCCATGGATTTCGTGCTGTGGAAGCCGTCGATGCCGGGCGAGCCGTCCTGGCCGTCGCCCGCCGGCATCGAGACGCCCGGCCGTCCCGGCTGGCATATCGAGTGCTCGGCTATGTCGTGGAAGCATCTCGGTGAGACCTTCGACATTCATGGCGGCGGGATCGACCTCGTCTTTCCGCATCACGAGAACGAGATCGCGCAATCGCGTTGCGCGCATGGAACGAAGGTGATGGCCAATCACTGGCTGCATAATGGCTTCCTCCAGGTGGAGGGAGAGAAGATGGCGAAGAGCCTCGGCAACTTCGTCACCATCCATGAGCTGCTCACGGGCTGGCAGGGTTATGCCTGGCCGGGCGAGGCGCTGCGCTTCAACATGCTGCGCACCCATTACCGCCAGCCACTCGATTGGACTCATGTCGGGCTGGACGAGTCCCATAAGACGTTGTGGGAATGGTACGGAGATCTGGAGGGCAAGGAGGGCGGCGGCGGCGTGCCGGGCCCCGTGCTCGATACGGTCTACGACGATCTGAATACCCCCAAGGCCATCGCGGCGCTGCACAAGCTGCACAGCTCGGGCAAATGGGCGGGGTTGCGCGCCGCGCTCAATCTGCTCGGCTTCTCCGGTCAGCGCGCAAATATCAGACGCCACGCAGGTGCCAAAAACAAAGCGCGCGGCGGCTCTCGCGCTGAGGTCGGGAGCGATGCCGGTCACGTCGATAGGCTCATCGCCGCCCGCAACGAGGCGCGCAACGCCAAGAACTTCGCAGAGGCCGATCGCATCCGCGCCGAGCTAGAGGCCGTGGGAATCGTCTTGAAGGACAGTGCCGAGGGCACGACCTGGGAGGTCGCCCGATGAACGCGCAGGCCTATCCAGCGCTCGCGGTCCGGCCGATGCTGCCGCAGGATGCGCCCATGCTCGCCGACATCTTCCGGCAGAGCATCCTGGACCTGACCGGCGACGACTATACCGGCTCGCAGCAAGAGGCTTGGGCCGCGGCGGTCGATAACGAAGCAGACTTTGCGGGGCGGTTGGCGCGCGAGCTCACCATCATTGCGACTCTCGGGGGATCGCCTGTCGGTTTCGCTTCGCTTGAAGGCAACGATAAGATCGGATTTCTTTACGTGCACCCGGCCGCGGCAAGCCAGGGGGTTGGAACGCTGCTCTCCGACGCGCTCGAGAAAATTGCCGGCGCGCAGGGTGTGGAGAAGCTCAGCGTAGAGGCCAGCGACACGGCGTCCGGATTCTTCGCCACGCGCGGCTACGTCCCGCAGCAGCGCAACAGCGTCCAGTGCGGCCATGAATGGCTTGCCAACACGACCATGCACAAAGTGCTCGCGAAGCCCGATAGGGTCGCGGGATGAGCTCGTTTTTCAAGGACGTGCCCTTCAAGGGCTCGCGCAAAGTCTATATGGCCATCAAGATCACCGTGCTCGCGCTCGCCGTGGTGCTTGCGCTGAATGCCATCTTCGGCTTGGTGTGAGGCAGCATGTCCCGCGAACGCCTCTATCTCTACGACACCACGCTCCGCGACGGCGCCCAGACCCAGGGCGTCGATTTCTCACTTGAAGACAAGTGGGTGATCGCGGAGCAGTTGGATCTGCTCGGCATCGACTATATCGAGGCTGGCTATCCGGGTGCCAATCCGATCGACACGGCGCTGTTTGCCGAGAGACGCTCCTTGAAGGCGGCTTCCCTATGCGCGTTCGGCATGACCAAGCGTCCGGGCCGCTCGCTCGCCAACGACCCCGGCTTTCAGGCGCTGCTTGAGGCCGATGCCTCCGCCGTCTGCCTCGTTGCCAAGGCGTGGGACTTTCATGTCGAGGTCGCGCTCGGCATCAGCCCCGAGGAGAATCTCCAAGGCATCAAAGAGTCGATCGAGGCCGTGGTGGCCAAGGGCCGCGAGGCGCTGCTCGACTCCGAGCATTTCTTCGACGGCTACAAGGCCAATCCGGACTATGCGCTCGCCTGCGCCAAGACCGCGTACGATGCCGGCGCGCGTTGGATCGTGCTGTGCGACACCAATGGCGGTTCGCTGCCCTACGAGATCGAGGCCATTGTCTCCGAAGTGGTCAAGCATATCCCCGGCGACCGGCTCGGGATCCATACCCACAACGACACCGATAACGGTGTCGCCAACTCGCTCGCGGCGGTTCGCGCCGGCGTGCGCCAGATCCAGGGCACCCTCAACGGGCTCGGCGAGCGCTGCGGCAATGCGAACCTCACCTCCATCATCCCGACGCTGATGCTGAAATCCGATTTTGCCGACCGTTTCGAGAGCGGCGTCACGCCCGACAAGCTCAGGACCTTGACGCATGCCTCCCGCGTGCTCGACGAAGTTCTGAACCGCTCACCGAACCGCCATGCGCCCTATGTTGGAGAGGCGGCCTTCGCGCACAAAGGTGGCATCCATGTTTCCGCGGTGCAGAAGGATTCGCGCACCTATGAGCACGTTCCGCCGGAGGCGACTGGCAACAGTCGCCGAATGCTCGTATCGGATCAAGCCGGCCGGTCCAACATTTTGGCCGAGCTTGAGCGTATCGGTATCGCCATCCCCAAGGACGATTCGCGCATCGCGCGGCTGCTGGATGAGGTGAAGCAGCGCGAGGCCTATGGCTACGCCTATGAGGCGGCCGATGCGTCCTTCGCGCTGCTCGCCAAGCGCACGCTCGGCAATGTGCCGCAATTTTTCGACGTGGATTCATTCCGCGTGCTTGTCGAGCGCCGTCACAATGCGCTTGGCGATCTCGTCACCATCTCGGAGGCGACTGTCAAAGTGCGCATCGATGGACAGACGGTCATGTCGGTGGGCGAGGGCAACGGTCCGGTGAATGCGCTCGACAACGCCTTGCGCAAGGATCTCGGCCCCTATCAGGGCTTCATCGATGACCTCGAACTCGTCGACTATAAAGTGCGCATCCTCACCGGCGGCACCGACGCCGTGACCCGGGTGCTGATCGAAAGCCGCGACGGCGAGGGCAATCGCTGGCACACTGTCGGCGTCTCGCCGAACATCGTCGATGCCTCCTTCGAGGCGCTACTCGATTCCATCAATTACAAGCTGTTGCGCGACGGTGCGGTGATGGCCAGCTAGAACTTTATCTCGACTTTCGCCTCGGCCTTCGCTTGGTCCGCGACCGTCTGCGGCGCGAGCGCCTTGGCGATGGAGGGCACGATGTCCTCGACGCGGTCGGCGACGAGGAGCTTCAACTCCAGCCCCGGCCGGATGAAGGCGTCCGCGTGCATGTCGTCAAAGAGCGCTAGAAGCGGATTCCAGAAGCGCTGGATATTGGCCAGCACGATCGGCTTTTCATGCTGGCCAAGCTGCGACCAGGTCAGTTGCTCGACGAACTCTTCCAGCGTGCCCAGGCCGCCGGGCATCGCCACGAACGCCTCGGACTTGGCAAACATCAGCTGCTTTCGCTGATGCATGTCGTCGACCACGATCAGCTCCTGGGCGTCGAGCAGCATATGCTCGCGTTCGCTGAGGAAGCCCGGAATGATCCCGGTGACGTGGCCGCCATGATCGAGCACCGAGCGGGCGATCTCCCCCATGAGACCGATGCTGCCTCCGCCATAGACGAGGCCGATGCCGGCCTCCGCCAGAATGCGGCCCAATGTCCGCGCGGCTTGGACGAAGGCCGGGTTCAGGCCGGGGCCGGAGCCGCAATAAACGCAGATTTTTTGAATGCTCACAGGTCGTTGCATGCCGCCATGTCGCATTTGCGGTTATGGCGCGTCAAGAAACCAAGTCCTGCAATCGGGTTGGCATCTTTGGGACCGATCCGATAGTTTGGCGCGATGAGCGGGGGAAGGTCGGGAAATCGATCTTCGTGGCCGCAATACACAAAAATGCCGGGAGACGGGCGTCCAAGGAAAAACAACATGAGTGGCAGCAGATTCATTGCAGTGATGGCAGCGTTGATCGGCATCGTCGCCGTCTGCGTGCTCGGACTTTATCTCTATCAGCGCCAGCAGGGGCCGTCGCAGACGGCCGGGGACGGCACCACCCCCGGCGTGGCGCCGGGACAACAGACGCCGAACAAACAGGCGCCGGACAAGCAGGCCGATGCCGCGCCCAAGGGACCCACGACCGTTCCGAGCTTCGACGTCGTGCGCGTCGAGAAAAGCGGCGACGGCGTGATGGCCGGCCGCGCGGCACCCGGCTGGTCCGTCAAAGTCGCGACGGGCGGAACCGTTGTCGCCGAGACTACGGCCGATGAGGAGGGCTCGTGGACCGTCATTCTGGAGAAGCCGCTGCCGCCCGGCGACCATGAGCTGACGGTGACCGCGACATCTCCGGATGGGACCAGTTCACTGTCGTCGCAGGAGACGGTGAAGGTGGCGGTCGCCGACACAAAGAGCGAAGGGGAAGACATTGCGGCCCTGCCGGAAGCCGTCAATCCGTCGGAGCCTGAGGGCGACACCGCGGCTCCCGCTGCCCCGCAAAATGATGCCACTGCCGCTGATGCGACGGTGCCCGCCGATGCGAGCGCGGACGACCAAACAGCGGCTGCGGGCGACGGCGAGATTCCCGGCGACAAGAGTTTGATCGAGAATCCGTATCAACGCCCGGCGAGTGAGCCGGTAGAAGCGGCCTCAGGGCAAACAGAACAGCCCTCGCAGATGGCCGAGGCGGATATTCCCGGCGACAAGAGCTTGATCCAGCCCTCGACCCAAGCCCCGGCGAGCGAGCCCGCTGCACCGGAAGCCGCTTCCGATGCCGCCGCTGATACTCCGTCGCCCGCCCCAGCAGAGGAGCAATCGGCGGACCAATCCGGCGAAGTCCCCGGCGACAAGAGCTTGATAGAGAGGTCGGCGTCCGACCCGGCACTACCCGAGGCAACCCCCGAGGGGTCGCACAATCCTAAGCCGCCGGTCGTCTTCAAGACCGTGGACTATCAGGATACCGGCCCCGAGAGCGGCAAGGTGACGGCTGGGGGTGCGGGTCATCCCGGGGCTCAAATCCGTCTCTATTTCGATGACCAACCGGTCGGCGAGGTTGTGATCGGCCAGGATGGCGCGTGGAGCTTCGAATTCGACCAGAAGCTCCAGCCGGGCGACCATGTTCTTCGCGCCGATCGCATCGACGAGAAGACCGGCATGCCGGCGGGCCGTGCCTCCGTCAGCATGCGGCGTGTGAAACCCGAGCCGGAGGTCGCTGCGGCTCCAGCGGAAGAGCCCGCCGCGCCCGCGCCCGCGCCTCAGCAGGATGCTACGGCGCCTGCGAGCCCTTCGCCCCCGGCGGAAGACACCGCGAAGCCGGAGACGCCGGACGTCGCCGCCACCGAGCCCGCTCGGGACGCTCCCACGAAAACGCCGCAGCGGCCGGGGGTCTATGCCGTGAAACCTGGCGATACGCTCTGGGATATTGCCGAGGAGTATCTTGGCGGAGGCTGGCGCTACAAGAAGATTGCCCGGCAAAACCGTAAGGTGATCCGCAATCCACATTGGATCTATCCGGATCAAGAGGTCAGGCTGCCGCAGCGCTGAGCGCCCCGGCAGACGCTTGGCGCGCGGAGCCTCGACCCCTATATCTAGGCTGACGCAGCAGGGCAGTCCTTGAGACTGCCCTTTTTGCCGTGCCGACTCGGCCTTTATAAAAGCGATCTCAGATGCAAGACCGATTGCCGCGAACGAGCAGCGACGCGCTATTCGAAGCGCGGACGGGGCACCTTGCCGTGCTGCGCGAACTCGCGCCTTACGTTTGGCCGGCCGACCGCCCGGATCTGCGCTGGCGTGTGATCTTTGCGCTCCTCGCCCTCATCGTTGCCAAGGCCGTCACTCTCGCCGTCCCCATCGCCTACAAGATGGTCGTCGATCTTCTCACCGGCCAGGCCGACCCTGGGGAGATCGCGGGGATTTCGGCCCTTGGCCTTGCCGCAGTGCCGGCTTTTCTGATCATCGCCTACGGACTCGGCCGCGTGCTGATGGTGGTCTTCGCGCAATTTCGCGACATCCTCTTCACCGTCGTTGCGCAGAATGCGGTGCGGGCGCTCGCTAATCGCACCTTCCGCCACCTGCACGCGCTGTCGATGCGCTTCCATCTCGAGCGCCGGACCGGCGGCCTCAATAGGGTGATCGAGCGCGGCGTCACCGGCGTGGACACGATCATGCGCATGGCTGTTTTGAACTCGATCCCGACCGCGGTCGAGCTCCTGATGATCTGCGGCCTGGTGGCGTATTATTTCGGCTGGATCTATGTCGTCGCCGTCGCGGTCACGGTCGTGCTTTATGTCTGGTTCACGTTTTGGGCGAGCGAACGCCGCATCGCCATCCGCCGCATCATGAACGAATCCGACACCGAGGCGCACTCCAAGGCCGTCGACAGTCTCCTCAACTACGAGACGGTGAAATATTTTGGCAATGAGGGCCACGAGGCGCGCCGCTTCGATTCCTCCATGGCGCGCTACGAGCAAGCCGCGATCCGCACATATACCTCGCTCGGCCTCCTCAATAGCGGCCAAGCCATCGTCTTCACCGCCGGGCTCGTTGCCTGCATGCTGCTCGCCGCGCGCGACGTTAGCAATGGCGTGCTCACCATTGGCGACTTCGTCATGATAAACGCGATACTGATGCAGCTTTATCTGCCGCTCAATTTCATGGGCATGGTCTATCGCGAGATCAAGCAGGGGCTCATCGACATCGAGACAATGTTCGCGCTGTTGCATGAGCCGGCCGAGATCGTGGATCGCCCGGGCGCGAAGCCGCTCCGCGTCGACAAGGGAAAGATCGAATTCAAGAACGTCTCCTTCGCCTACGATCCCGAGCGGGTTGTCCTCAAGAATGTCAGCTTCGAGGTGCCCGCCGGTAAAATGGTCGCCATCGTTGGGGCTTCGGGCGCGGGCAAATCGACCATCTCTCGCATCCTTTTCCGCTTCTATGAGCTGACCGGCGGAAAAGTATTGATCGACGGGCAGGACATCAGAGACGTGACGCAAGACTCCTTGCGCGCGGCGATCGGGATGGTGCCGCAGGACACCGTGCTCTTCAACGATACGATCGAATACAACATCCGGTATGGGAAGCCCGATGCGAGCCAAGCCGCGGTCCGCGATGCGGCAAGGCTCGCGCAAATCCACGACTTCATCATGTCGACGCCGCAGGGCTATAAGGCCCTTGTCGGTGAGCGGGGACTGAAGCTGTCCGGCGGCGAGAAGCAGCGCGTCGCCATCGCGCGGACGATCCTCAAAGCGCCGCCCATCCTGATGCTGGACGAGGCGACCTCGGCGCTCGACAGCCACACCGAGAAGGACATCCAGGATGCGCTGGAGCGCGTCGCCCGCGACCGCACCACGCTCGTGATCGCGCATCGGCTCTCCACGGTGGTTCATGCCGACAATATTCTCGTTCTTGACCAGGGCGAGATCGTCGAGCAGGGAACGCATGTCGAGCTTTTAGCGCGCGGCGGCCTCTATTCCAGCCTTTGGGCCCGGCAGCGTGAGGCTGAAGAGGCGCGGGAGCGTTTGGTGCAAAGCTCCGACGATACGCTGGAGTCGCGCGCTGCCGAGCGTCTCGAAGACGAAGCCCTTGCCTCGAATTGATCCTAAGTTGACATGACCGACCGCCACGGCCTGCTCGACACGATTGCCAATGCCTTCGTCCCGATCCACCGGGACGGGCATAAATTCGTCTTTGGCTTCGCCGCCGCGACGCTCGTGCTGTTTCTGATCGCAAGTCCGCTCGGTTGGCTCGGCGTGATCGCGACCGCCTATTGCGCCTATTTCTTTCGCGATCCTGATCGCGTGACACCTTCGCGTGACGGTCTCGTGGTCAGCGCCGCGGACGGCAGAATTGCCGCAATCGAGGACGTGTTGGCGCCGAAGGAGCTGGATCTCGGCACGGCCCTGCTCACTCGCGTTTCAGTCTTTCTCTCGGTATTCGATGTGCATATTGTCCGCGCTGCCGTGGGCGGCCGCATCGTCAGAAGCCATTATGTGCCCGGCGCCTTTCTCAATGCCGAGCTCGACAAGGCAAGCGAGGAAAACGAGCGGCGCGCGCTCGTCGTCGAAACGCCAAAAGGCGACAGAATCGGCATCGTGCTGATTGCGGGTTTTGTTGCCCGGCGCATCGTGACTTTCGTCGGCGAGGGCGATAGCTTGGTTCCTGGCGAGCGCCTCGGTTTGATCCGCTTCGGCAGCCGCGTGGATGTCTATTTGCCTCTCGATGCGCGAATCTTGGTCTCCGTGGGCCAATTGGCGATAGGCGGCGAGACGGTGTTCGCCGAGCTTGGTGGCCGGAATGATCCCGCCATGGCGCAGGTAGGGTAGGCGTAGGTCAGCATGTTCCCGCCTTTCGATCCTGAACGTGACGACCGCAAGCGGCGGCAACTCGTCTTCTCCCGCGGCCAGGTGCCGACCCGCGTCCTCATTCCCAATATCTTTACGCTGCTTGGCCTATGCGCTGGTCTGACCGCGATCCGCATGGGCATCGAGCATCGCTGGGATCTCGCGGTTGCGGCGCTCGTCTTCGCGGCCTTTCTCGATGGCATCGACGGCCGCATCGCGCGGCTCTTGAAAGCCTCGACGCGTTTCGGCGCCGAGCTCGACAGCCTCGCCGACTTCGTCAATTTCGGCGTCGCGCCGGCCATCATCATGTTCAGCTGGGCGCTGGAGGATCTGCGCAGCATGGGCTGGATCGCGGTGCTCGTTTTCGCGGTCTGCTCGGCGCTCCGCCTCGCGCGCTTCAATGCCGCCCTCGATGCCGAGCTACCGGCGTGGAAGAACAACTACTTCGTGGGGGTGCCGGCTCCAGCCGGCGCCATCATATTGCTGCTGCCAATTTATGTGCAGGACCTTGGCCTTCACCTGCCGAGCCTGACCCCGCTCGTCCTCCTCTATACGATCGCCATCGCCCTCTTGATGGTGAGCAATGTGCCGACCTTCTCGATCAAGCTCGTCGGACAGAGAATCGCGCGGGAATATGTGCCGCCGGTCTTCGTTCTCGCGGCTTTATTCATCGCCGTGCTTCTGAGCTTCCCCTCGCTGACGCTCGCGGTGGGATCGCTCGTCTACATCGCCCTGATCCCTGTGAGCGCCTACCGCTATATGCAGGAAAAGCGTAAGGCCGATCTGGCCGCCAAGGCGCAGAACGGGAAGGGCGCGAAGCCGGAAAATCCTATAGAAGGGCCGGCTTAAGGGCCCTCTGTTCATGCTTCGAGTGCACCCATGAAAAAGACCGTGTCGACCTATCTGCGCCAGCTCGAAGCCGAGAGCATTTACATCATGCGCGAGGTTGCCGCGTCGTTCCGCAATCCGGTGATGCTGTATTCCATCGGAAAGGACTCCTCCGTGATGTTGCATCTGGCGCGCAAAGCCTTTTTTCCCGCCAAGCCGCCTTTCCCGCTGCTGCATGTCGACACGACCTGGAAGTTTCGCGAGATGATCGCCTTCCGCGATGCGGAGATGCGGCGTCTGGGGCTCGATCTCATGGTGCATACCAACGCACAAGGCGTGCATGACGGCATCTCGCCCATCAATCACGGCAGCGCGCTCTATACCGACATCATGAAGACGCAGGCGTTGAAGCAGGCGCTGGAGGCGCATGGCTTCGATGCGGCGTTCGGCGGCGCGCGCCGCGACGAGGAGAAGTCGCGGGCGAAGGAGCGCATCTTCTCGTTCCGCAATGCCGCGCATAATTGGGACCCGAAGCGGCAGCGGCCGGAGCTCTGGCACCTCGCCAATACCGAGATCAAGCCCGGCGAGAGCATGCGCGTGTTTCCGCTTTCGAATTGGACCGAGCTCGATGTCTGGACCTATGTCCATCTCGAGGACATTCCGGTCGTTCCCCTCTATTTCGCCGCGGAGCGGCCGGTCGTGGAGCGAAGCGGCACCCTGATCATGGTCGACGACGATCGCCTGCCGCTCGATCCTGGCGAAAAGCCGGAAATGGCCCCGGTGCGCTTCCGCACCCTGGGGTGCTATCCTCTCACCGGCGCCATCCGGTCCGACGCCACGACGGTGCCGGAGATCATCGAAGAGCTAATCGCAACACGGTGGTCTGAGCGTCAAGGCCGCGTCATTGATCACGACCAGGCGGGCTCCATGGAGAAGAAAAAGCAAGAGGGCTATTTCTAATGGCGCGCTTGACGGTTGTCGGCAAGGAGCCCGCGGGCGCGAGCGAGCGTCTCGCCGTCCGCATCGCCGAGGAAGAGGACAGAACGCTTCTGCGTTTTCTCACCTGCGGCAGCGTGGACGACGGGAAGAGCACGCTGATCGGCCGTCTGCTCTACGATTCGGCGCTGGTCTATGAGGACCAGCTCAAAAGCGCGGAGACGGACTCGCGCCGCCCAGGCAAGCCGCGCGAGGCCACGCTCGACCTTTCTCTGCTAGTCGATGGCCTTCAGGCGGAGCGTGAGCAGAAAATCACCATCGACGTCGCCTATCGCTATTTCTCCACGCCGCGGCGCAAATTCATCGTGGCAGACACCCCGGGGCATGTGCAGTACACGCGCAACATGGCGACCGGCGCTTCCAATTGCGATTTCGCCGTCCTGCTCGTCGATGCGCGAAACGGCGTGATTACGCAGACGCGCAGGCATGCCTGCATCGTCTCGCTGCTCGGCATTCGCAAGATCGCGGTCGCCATCAACAAGATGGACTTGGTCGATTTCGACGAGGCCCGCTTCGAGGCGATCGCCGAGGACTTTGCCAATTTCGCCGCGCCGCTCGGTTTCGAGTCGATCACGCCGATCCCGGTGTCGGCGCTCAAAGGCGACAACGTGATTCACCCGAGCACGCATATGCACTGGTATCACGGGCCGACCTTGCTCGGGCATTTGGAGACCGTCGAGGTCATCAGCGACGCGCTCCAGCAGCCATTCCGTCTGCCTATCCAATATGTGAATCGGCCGGATGCGGATTTCCGCGGCTATGCAGGCACGGTCGCCAGCGGTTCGGTGCGGCCGGGCGACACGGTTGTGATTCAGCCGATCGGCAAGCTTGCCGAGATCGGCCGCATCGTTACGGCCGACGGAGACCTTGAGGTCGCCCACTCAGGCGATGCCGTGACGGTAACATTCACCGAGGAAGTGGACGCGAGCCGCGGCAACATCCTCGCCATGGCCGATGCCGCGCCCGCGGTCGCCGACCAGATCGCGGCACGGGTCATTTGGTTCGATGAGGAGCCGATGCTGCCGGGGCGGACCTATGGCATCAAATGCGGCGGGCAGATCACGACCGCGACCGTCACCACGCTGAAATACAAACTCAATGTCGACAATCTCGACCACGTGGCCGGAAAGACGCTCGAACTGAACGAAGTGGGCTCGTGCAATCTCAGCACGGCGAAGGCACTCGTGTTCGATCCTTACGCGGAGAATATCGAGACCGGCAGCTTCATCCTGATCGATCGCTTCACGAACACGACCGTCGCCGCCGGCATGATCGAGTTCGGCTTGAGGCGCGCGACCAACATTCAGTGGCAGGCGCTGACCATCGATAAGGACGCGCGTGCCGGACTCAAGGCGCAGAAGCCCTGCGTGCTGTGGTTCACCGGCCTGTCAGGGGCGGGCAAGTCGACCATCGCCAATTTGGTGGAGAAGCGTCTCGCCGCCATTGGTCGCCATACATATCTTCTCGATGGCGACAATGTGCGTCACGGGCTCAACAAGGATCTCGGCTTCAACGACGCGGACCGGGTGGAGAATATCCGCCGGGTGGCGGAGACCGCGCGCTTGTTCGTGGATGCCGGTCTCATCGTCATGGTGTCGTTCATCTCGCCGTTCCGGTCGGAGCGGCGCATGGCGCGCGAGTTGCTCGCCGATGGCGAGTTCATCGAGATCTTCGTCGATACCCCGCTCTCCGTCTGCGAGGAACGCGATCCCAAAGGGCTCTATCGCAAGGCCCGCGCGGGCCTGATCAGCAATTTCACCGGCATCGATTCAGACTACGAAAAGCCGGAGAACCCCGAGCTTGCGCTGCAAACCCGCCATGTCAGCCCCGATGACCTCGCCGACAGCGTTGTCGCTGAGCTGCGGCGGCGCCACTTTATTTAGGTGGCCGCAGCCGCCGATCCCCCCGATTGGTTTCCCTCGGAAATGGCGGCTGCGGCCTCCTCGCGCTAATCCCCCGGACGTGGGTCCGATAGGCTGGCGAGGATATTCAAACGTTCGTTGGCTTTTGCGTTGCCGATGCGCGAGGCGCGTTGATACCAGCCGACGGCGTTCTTGCGATCGCCTTCGATGCCTCGGACGCCGAGCTCCTCCAGTACGGCCGGATCGAAGGTCCGCGCCAGCTCGTATGCCGCGTCCGCCTCGCCGTTCTCGGCCAGGTGATGCAGGATGAGGCGGGCGCCGGCGATGTCGCCCTCGGTGAGAAGGCGTCCCGCGCGCGCGAACAGCGGCGAAAGCCCGTCATGGACGCTGTGACCCTCGGCAGCGAGAGTCATCATCGCCATGTCAAGAAGGACCGCGGGCCAACTAATGTTGAGGCCCGCGGCCGCAGACGCACCGGAGGGAGACCCTACGCGTAACAGGAAGATCTGCCTCCCCTGGGGTGCGTTGCCCGAATTCAAACTGTAAATCTCGATCGGATAATCGCCGGCTGCGGCCGTTTGTACCGAGAGCGAGAGGTCGGCGAGATCTCGCGTCTTCACGACCCACGCGCCGCTATTGTTGCGGGTTCCTGAAGAAAGCTCCGCCTCGGCGGGGAGGCCACGCAGCATAAGATAGCGTGCCTGCCGCTGCGACAGGAGCGGCGCAAGCGCGAGAGGCCTGTCGGCGCTCGCGAAGATCACTGCTGTCGGGGGCGTCTCGCGCGGCGCGCGCCATGCGGCTTGCTGGAGCAGGCCGCCGCCGACAACGTCCATTTTCGCCTTGGCTTGGATAAGAAGCGGGCCGGTCTTGCGCGCGCGATTTGCGGTCTCGGGATTGCGCGGCGCGGGAAGGGCGCTGTCCACGCCGGGCGCCTGCCACGCAATCGATGTCGCGGGCGCGGGCGCGGGCGTTGAGGCGGGGGTTTCGCGCGGCGCCGGAGTCACCAGGCTCGCGAGGATAGCGATGCCGCCAACGGTCAGCAGGCAGGCGGTGCCGAGGCATCCGGCCACGAGGAAACTCGCTTGGCGCTGCCGGCGGTGGAAATCGCGGACCAGCGCCTGGACCACTGCTTGCGGGGCGATGTCGTCGCGCTCATGCTCGCGAGATGCCCTAAGGGGAAGAGTTTGAGCCACCAGGATATCGGCGCCCTGGCGGCCGGCGATGATCCTGCTCGCCTGCCTGTTCGTCTGCTCCGTGCTGAAATCATTGAGGACGCCGGCTGCTTCATGACGACGGTCGCGGATGCGATCGTCGCGGTCGCCCTCGGCGAGAGCCACGAGGCGTGCCGCCAAGGAGCCGGGATAGGTGATCTTGAGGGGCGGCGCCGGCACAAGCCGGGGCGGTGGAAGACTCTCAATCGTTGGCGCTGCCGGCAAGGGAACGGCGCTGCCATGCGGTTGCCAGTCGCGGCGCTCGGCGAGAGGCAGGGGGCAAACGATCATGGTGTCGCTCCATCATGGTGTGACGCCGCGAGGGTTCTCACCCCGCGCGTCCGTGCGCCCCCCATTCCCCAGTCCAAAAAACCGCGCTAGTGTTGCCTTGCGCGCCGCCACTCGATGAATTCTTGAAACAACGCCTTCTTCTGGTCCTCGCTCATGGAAACGGAGGCCGGCAGAGCCGGCGCCGTTGTGGCGAGGTTTGCGTCAGGGCCTTTTTCGGCCGCGTCTTGCAATGCGACCGGTTCCTTGTGCAGCCACGCGTCCGCCGGCTCCGCACGCGCAAAGCCCGGATAGGCGGCGGCGAGATTGACCTCGCGCCATTTCGGATGCCGGTCGCGTTTCTCAAGCGTCCCGAAGCCGGAGAAGAAGCTCTCGATGAAGAACTGGAGCCATGCGCCATAGGCGGGGCCGTCCCTGTCGCGCGAGGCGAGCAGCAGGAGACCGGTGGCGATGGTCGGCACCTCGACCTCGCTCTCGACGAGACCGGGATAGTCGCTATGCTCGAAGCGGGCGGGGAGATAGCTATTCTGAAGGGCGGGACTGAAAGGGATCGCAAGGAGATGAAGGTCGGCAGCATCGGCTTGGAGCGCGGCCATGAACGACAGCGGTTTCCCGCCGACGCTTACCAAGGCGGCGATTTCGCCGCGCTTCAGCATGGCCATCGCGCGCTCGGTGTCGAGGGCGACCGGATCGACCGCGATGTTAAGCGCGGCGAACACGGATGCTGCGGTGACGGCGGAGCTTGAGCCCGACGGCCCGACGCCGACTTTCTGCCCGGCGAGATCGCCGAGCCTCGCGATGTTTCGGCGCGCTACCACATGCACCTCTTGCGGCGCGAGCCGAGCGACAAGGGCAAGCCGCTCCTGAAGATTGCCGCCGAGATTGGCATCCTTGGCATAAGCCAGCGCATCGGTGGAGACGAATGCAGCGCCGGTCTTAGGATCCGACAGCAACTGAATGATATTGTTGAATCCAGCATCGCCCCGCGCGACGCTGACGCGGTTTCTTGCCTCGTTTGGGAGGAGGCTAACCATCTCTGCGGCTAAGGCGGTCTCGGCGTCTGCCGGGCCGGCCGCGATCAGCGTGAAGGATTTCGGTTCGGGATGTTTGTCCTCTGCCTGTGCTGCGAGGCTCGCAAGCAGCGTGAGGCTGAGACAGAGTAAAAGGTGTGGCCCAATACGCATGACGCAGAACCCCATGACACCCCTCCCGTGATCGCTCGGGAGTTACAGCTCGCTGAGAGGCGTCACAAGGCTGGATTTTTGCCATAGCCGACAGGCAAGACACAGACAGTTCCCCCTCTAGGACCGGCGGCCGCAATTCCAGCTACCAGTCCCAAATGCGCGAGTTCGCTTAAGAAGCAACGCTTTCTTGTTCTTGGCGACGAGCCTACGCGCCGAGTGGGGCGCGATCTCGACCTGATTGCGGCGAATGCTTGTCTTAGCGATTCCCGCCGAGGGCGGGCATCAGCAGCGGCGCAAATTCGCGGGCGAGCCGTTGCATCATCGCTCGGTAGATGCGATGCGCGAGTGTCGGCAGTCCGAGCCGCGCGGCGACGGCGGCGGGCAAAATATACAGGAGGTAGACCGCGCCGAGCCGCGCATGCCGGGTCGCAGAAGGCATGGCGCGTAAAATTTCCGGCGCGATCCGGTAATAGAGCGCGATGTCGGCGGCGCCTCCCGGCGTGCTCGCAAGCACCTGATCGCGATAGGCGCGCAAGCTGCGCAGTTCGAAACAATCGTCGCTGAGGCCCAGCACCTCGCAGCAGGCCGAGGTAATGAAGCAGTCGTCGAGCGCGGCGCATTTGTCGTTATCCCGATCCTTGGCAAGCTCGGTCCGCTTCTCCTCGGCCCACGACAAAGCCTTATGCAAGGGATCGGTATCGACCTTGAAGCTGCATTGCTCATCGCCGAGCTTGATCGTAAATTCCGCCGACTTCCCGTCGCGAAGGAGCGGAGCGGTAGCGAGTGGCAGCACGATGCTGACATTGCCTTCATAGATGTCGGTGCAGTTGCCGCAGAGCGCCACGTCGACGACGATTTTGCCGTCGTCGCTGGCCACGAGGAGACGGTGCTCCGGCTTGATCAAAAATTCCTTCGGCAGCGGGTTGGTCTCGGGATCGCCGTAGATCGTGAGCCTGGCGTCGTATTTCCCGGAGACTTCGAGATCCGCGCTCAGCGAGCAGGCGTTGGTGCTCGAGAACGCGACCTCGCTGAAGCGGGCACCCGTTTCTTTGTTCGTGGCCTGCGCCTTCCATTTGCCGAAGGCTTGCGAGGCGAAGCAGTCCGGCTTTTCCGGCTGTTCCGGGTCCGGCTGCTCTTCGGCGGCGAAGGCGCTGGGAAGGGCGGGAAGGCGTGCTCCTGCCCCCGCGGCAAGGAGGAGGGCAAGCACCCGGCGGCGAGAGTTCAGGATCATCGCTTTGGGCAGGCGCTTGTCAGGCGCATCAAAAGGGTTGGCTGGGGGACTAGGATTCGAACCTAGACTGACGGAGTCAGAGTCCGCTGTCCTACCGTTAGACGATCCCCCAACAAGGACAAAATTGGGACGCGGACAGGCACTTTGCAAGCGCAAGCCTCGCGGCTCCGACACTTCTAGACGCAGGCAATAAGGCTTGGCAAGGCCGCTTCGCGTAAAAAGGCCGTCAACTATTTTTAACTAAGGTGTGACGGTCATGGAGATGCAGCCGACCTATATCATTCGTCTCGCCGCCGCCTTTAAAGCGGTGCGGCTGATCTATTCCGACCGCACGCCTTCCAGCCAGGGCGACACAATCGGCGCGAAATATCTGGCGATTGTGATCGGCCAACTCGAGGAAGACGGGTTGTCCGAGGCCGATCTGAAGCCTCTGAAGGATCGCGAGACGAGCCTCCGCAAGCCTGGGGAGATGTCGGAAACCGAAGTGCGCGCCGATCGCCGTTCGAGCGAGCGCCGCGACGGGGGTGCGCCCAGCCCGACGCTGCTTGCCCCGGCTCACGGCCGTCATCGATCTGCTGGTCAAGGGCGGCTACGACGAGAGCGATGCGGCGCAGACCTAATGCGCAGGCTGCTTGTTGCAGGGGTTCAGCCTCCCTTGCAGGGCGGGGATGCAAGGGGTTGGAAACGCATGCTTTTTTGGCGGGCCGATTTCCCACGGGCTCCCGACGCCGGAAGCGAAGGCCGAATATCGCGACTTCGACGCATATTTGGAGCCGATTCCGGCGCAGGACCGCATCCAGCGCGTGTTGGATGAGCATCTGTGGGACCGCAGGCGAAATCCAAGATGAGGAAATACCGGGGTAAATGCGGGCCGAACGGCCTTGAGTCTTTTGCGAGAGTCTGGAACACTCGGCATCGGGTCGACGGCACGCTCGCGGGGAACTCCTCCGATCGCAGAACGCAGGTGCCACCTTGCGCCTTGCCGTCTCGGCGGGGCTGGGAGCGGGGAGACCTAAAAGAGGCCGGTAGATTTTGAGTTCGCGGCAGCTTGCGACCGTATTTCGCTTGCTTCCGCTGAAGGGGTGTGCCGAGCCGTGCAAGACAGCGTGCTTAAAAATGACGCTGAAGAACGGGGATCGGCCCCTGGTAGCGGCCTCCAGGAAACCTTATTTTCGGATCAGGTTCAGGCTGGTTCGGAGCAGGGCACCATGAGAGAACCCGCGGTAAAGACCGAAACGGAACACGTCAGCCCGGCCGAGCTCGGCTGGCGCTTCGGCATTGGCACAGCCCTGATCGCCGGGGGCTATATCGCCTGGACGTTGATCCCCGTCGTGATCGCAACCGACCTCGAGCCCGCGCTTAAGGCCGCGCTCACGGGACTCTTCGGCGCAACGCCGTTTCTCACCAAGCTCCTCGCCGTGGTCATCATGGGACGGCCGGCGTACACTTTCCTGAAAAAGAACGTTCACAATTTCATTCGCCGCCGTACGGGCCGCTCCGACGCCTCCGACCAGGCCTAGTCGCCGCCTCCGGCGGCGGTTTAGCGTGTGTGCTCGGTAGCAAGTTGTGGATCGCGCTGCGTTGCGCGCCGCCAGCCGACGCTCGGCCTCCGGGAGACCGATGTGGGGGAACCGCGTAACGGCCGGCGGGGACCGTCGTTTCACGTTGCTCGCCGGACTGGGTGAAGGAGGGAACCCCTGCGCATCGCCTGCTGTTGTTGTAGCAGTAGAACTCTTTCCCTGATGAGGCGACGATGCGGTTCTCTCCAAAGCTGGCTGGGCTTCTCGTTGCGGGCGCAGCGCTATTGCCCGTCGGCTTGGCAGCCGATCCCTCGCAATGGGCGTCGGGGCGGGATGCCGGCTTCGGTTTCCGCTACGCCTATCCGCAGGCGACCTTCACCCCCATCGAAGGCGATTCCAAACCGTCGTTTCACTATTTCGTCTCACCGGACTCCGACGCCAAGCTCCTGTTCGGGGCGTGGAGCAACAAGGAGGGACGCACGCCGGAAGCCTTCAAGCAATGGCTTATCGCCAACACGGAAGG
>NZ_JBPCOU010000074.1:0-5061 GCF_050999895.1 Methyloceanibacter sp.
ATTGACAGGGAGCGGCGCTGCGAACAGGTTTCGTCAGCACCTCAAAAAACAACGCTGGCCAATGTTCCAGGTCTATCTTCCCATCGCCGAGATGTCCGTGAACCTCTTGGTGATGCTGGGACTTGGGGCGACGATCGGATTTCTTTCAGGAATGTTCGGCGTAGGCGGCGGCTTCCTGCTGACGCCGCTCTTGATGTTTTCAGGCATTCCGCCGGCGATCGCGGTGGCAACGGGCGCGAACCAGATCGTGGCCACCTCCGTTTCGGGTGCGCTTGCGCAATGGCGGCGCGGCAATATCGACCTGAAAATGGGCGGCGTGCTGATCGCGGGTGGCATGGTCGGGGCGCTGGGTGGCGTCTTCCTGCTCAAGCTGCTGCGGCAACTCGGCCAAGCCGGGCTCATCATCTCGCTCACCTATGTGGCCTTTCTCGGCGTCATTGGCGCCCTGATGCTCGCGGAAAGCCTTCGCGCCATGCGCAGAGCACGGGCGGGGAAGTCCGTGGCGTCCCGCCGTTCCGGGCAGCACAACTGGGTGCACGGTCTGCCGCTGAAGATGCGCTTCCCCGATTCGCGCCTCTATATCAGCGCGATCCCGCCGCTTGTGATCGGCGCTCTGGTTGGCCTGCTCGCCGCCTTCCTCGGCGTCGGGGGCGGCTTCATCATGGTGCCGGCGATGATCTACCTGCTGCACATGCCGACCAATATCGTGATCGGCACGTCTATGTTTCAGATCATCTTCGTCAGCGCCGTGGTGACGATTCTGCAAGCGACCCTGAACAACACGGTCGACGTGGTGCTTGCCATGCTCCTCGTCGTTGGCGGCGTCATCGGCGGCCAGTTCGGGGTAAGCGCGGGCCAAAGGCTCAAGGGCGAGCAGTTGCGGGCGCTGCTCGCCCTCATGGTTCTCGCGGTTGCCATCCGCCTCCTCTTCGACCTGGTGCTGCGACCGGCCGAGCTCTACAGCATCGCCCCGATGGCGGCGGGCGCATGATGGGGGGCGCGCTTCGAACTGCAGCGCTCATCCTCGCGCTGTCCTCGGCGGCGGCGGCGCAGACTGCACCTAAGGAAGAGGTGCAGTCGGATATCTCCACCCGCGAAATCTCAATCCAGTCGAACTTCACCGGCATCGAGATCCTCATTTTCGGCAGCGTGGATTTTTCCAGCACGCCGAGCCCCGAGAAGGCGGTGCACGACGTCATCATGGTCATCCGCGGACCGAGCCAGCCGATGGTGGCGCGGCGCAAGGAGCGCGTCGGCGGAATCTGGGTCAACGGAGCGAGCCGAGTCTTTCCTTCGGTGCCCGGTTTCTACACCGTGCTGTCCTCGCGTCCGTTCCGCGCGATCGCCCGGGAGGAGACCCTAAAAAAGCTTGGTGCGGGCTTCAAGAATATCAATTTCGGCGTGGACAGCGCAGGCGACCCGACCGACGAAACGTTCCGCTCGTCCGTGATCCGGCTGAAGCAGCGCGCCGGCCTCTTCCAAGAGCACGACGACGGGATCAGCTTTATCGGCCGCAGCCTGTTTCGCGGCACGGTCGACCTGCCGGTGAATGTCCCGATCGGGCTCTATACGGCCGACGTCTATCTGTTCCGCGACGGCGAGCTGCTGAGCAAGAACGAGAGCACGCTTCAAGTGAACAAGGTGGGGTTCGAGCGGCTCGTCTATCTGCTCGCGTTCCGCTATCCCTTCATCTACGGAATGATCGCGGTCCTGATCGCCGTGCTTGGCGGACTGATCGGCTGGTTCGCCTTCCGCCGCGACTAGGCTCAGTCTGGCAGCAGCGCCCGCCCCTGGATGGGGTAGACATCGGCGCGCCCCATCATCCAAGCCTCCAGGCTCGGTTGCAGGAACAACGCGCCGAACGCGGCATCGAGCACGTTGAGGCCGCCGGTGTAAGCGCCGAAGGCCGGCATCACGATTCGGTTGCCGTCGGTGGCGAAGCACTTGCGCCTTATGACTTCGCCGCGCCTTGCGACACGCGCGACCGGGTGCAGGTGGCCAGAGATCTCGCGGCCATCGGCGTTGCCGGACGGCTCGTGCCTAAGCGTGATGCCGCAAATGCTCAAACTGTTGCAGATCGTGCCGCCGACGCATTCCGGCAGTTCGGGATCGTGATTGCCGCGGATCCAATACCATTCGCGGTTGGCCTGCAGCATGAGGAGGAGCGCGAGATCATCCTCGACTAAACGAGCGGCGGACTGGCTGGTGTGAAAACTGTCGCCGAGCGCAACGACGCGCAACGGCGCGAGCTCGGCGACGATCCTGGCCAAGCGCATCAGCGTGGTGCGGGTGTCGTAAGGCGGCAGCAGCATGCCGAAGGCAGCGAAGGCCGCGCCCTTCTCCAGATGCAGATCGGCGACGAGCAGCGTCCGCTCGGCTTCCCAATATAGCGCGCCAGACGCAAGCGGCTTCAATTTATGCCCGGCAACGGTGATTTGTGCGCGGAATGGCGACACGATCTCTGGCTCAAGCCTGTTCAGGCGCAGCATGTCCGGCAACTTCCCTCGCAAGCTCCTCGACTATTTCCCGCAACAATGCTTCTCGCGCGTCGCCGGGCACGCTTTCGCGGCCAATCTCAAGCATGACCGGAATCGCGAGCGGAGATACGCGCCCCAACGCAATATGCCTGATTCGACCCCGCACCCGCTTCAGGAAATCTCCGAGCCGCGCCACATCGAGCATTCCGCTCGCGGCGTCGGCGAAGGCGGCTTGCAGCAAAATGTGATCCGGCTCGTGCTGGCGCAGCACATCGTAGATCAGATCCGACGAGACCGTCATCTGCCGTCCCGTCTTCTCCTTGCCCGGATGACGGCGCTCGATGAGACCCGAAATGATGGCGCAGACCCGGAACGACCGCTTCATCAGATTGGATTCCGCAAGCCAGGCATCGAGATCGTCGCCGAGCATGTCCTCGTCGAAGAGCTTGGCAAGATCGAGGCGGCCCTGCTCCACCATGGCGCCCATGTCGCTCAGGCCCCAGATCGCAAGGGCATATTCATTGGCGACGAAGCCGAGCGGCCCCGCATGCGCGCGCTCCAGGCGGCGGGTCAGCAGCATGCCGAGGCTTTGATGCGCGAGGCGTCCCTCGAAGGGATAGCAGACGAGATAATGTTTGCGGCCGCGCGGGAAGGTCTCGATCAGGATCTCGTCCGGACCGGGGACGACGGAGATATCGGCCTGGAAGCGGAGCCAGTCCGAGACCTGCTCCGGCAGCACGGACCAATGGCCGGGATCGGCGAGCAGATCGCGCACCCGGGAGGCGAGATAGGTCGAGAGGGGGAATTTGCCGCCGTCATAAGAAGGGATCTTCGGCTCGGTCGCGTGGGCGCGGGTGACGATAGCATCGCTCTCGCGCAAGCCTTCGAAGCGGAGCACTTGACCCGCGAAGACGAAGGTGTCGCCCGGGACGAGCTGCTCGATGAACCATTCCTCCACCTCGCCGAGAACGCGGCCCGCGGCGAGCGCGGCGCGAGTGCCGACACCGCCACCCTGTCGCCGGGCAAGGCGAACGCGCAACATCGGCGCCTCGACGATGGTGCCGACATTGAGCCGGTATTGCTGCGCGATGCGGGGATGGGCGACGCGGTAGAGGCCTTCCGGGGTCAGCTTCAGCTTGGCGTAGCGATCGTAATTGGCGAGCGCATAGCCGCCGGTGGCGACGAAGCGCACGACCTCGTCGAAGGTCTCGCGGGGGAGATCGTGATAGGGCGCGGCGCTCCGCACCTCGTCATAGAGCGCGTCGGGATCGAAGGGCTCCGCGCACGCCATGCCGAGCACGTGCTGGGCGAGCACGTCGAGCGCACCTGGACGCGCGGGCGGGGTATCCTGCGCGCCTGCGGCGGCGGCTTCCAATGCGGCCTGACATTCGACCACCTCGAAGCGGTTGGCCGGCACGAGCACAGCCTTGCTCGGCTCGTCGAGGCGGTGATTGGCGCGGCCGATGCGCTGCGCGAGGCGGCTTGCCCCTTTCGGTGCGCAGACATTGATAACGAGGTCGACGTCGCCCCAGTCGATGCCGAGATCGAGCGTCGAGGTACAGACGACCGCGCGCAGGCGGCCGGCGACCATCGCCGCCTCGACCTCGCGCCGCTGGGCGACGTCGAGCGAGCCGTGATGCAACGCGATGGGGAGATTGTCGTCATTGTAGCGCCACAGCTCGTGAAACAGCATCTCGGCCTGCGAGCGTGTGTTGACGAAGATGAGCGACATGCGATGGGCTTTGATGGACTCGTAGATCTCGGGCAGCGCGTAGCGCGCGGAGTGGCCCGCCCAGGGCAAATCCGCATCGGAATCGAGGATCGCGATGTTCGGCTTCACGCCGCCATCGGCGACGACGATTTCGGACAGCTGCGCTGTGGCGAGGTCGGAATGGGGCGCGAGAAACGCCGCGAGCTCGGAGGGACGCGCGACGGTGGCGGACAGGCCGATCGCGGTAAAGCCGGGCGATAACTTGCGCAGGCGCGCAAGATCCAGCGCCAGGAGATCGCCGCGCTTCCTGGAGGCAAGCGCATGCAGCTCATCGAGAATGACATATTTGAGATGGCCGAAAAGGTCGGGCGCCGTGCGGTGCGCGAGCATCAGCGCGATCTGCTCCGGCGTGGTGAGAAGGATGTCGGGCGGCATGACGCGCTGGCGGGCGCGGCGCGAGGGCGGGGTGTCGCCAGTGCGCGTCTCCAGCCGTATGGGCAGCCCCATCTCGCTGACGGGCTCGGTTAGGTTGCGGGCGATGTCGGTCGCGAGCGCCTTCAGCGGCGAGACATAGAGCGTGTGGATGCGCGCCGCGGATTTCGCCGCCTGTGGCCCACCGGCAAGATTGACAAGGCTAGGCAGGAAGCCCGCAAGCGTCTTGCCGCCACCGGTTGGCGCGATCAGGAGCGTGTTGCGGCCACCGGCGGCCGCCTCCAGCAACGCAAGCTGATGCGCATGCGGCCTCCAGCCCCGTGCGGCGAACCAGCCCGCGAACGGCTCCGGCAGGGAGGCGTCCACCTTGCGTGTTGCCAGGGCCCGGCTTGCGCTCAAGCTTTTCACGTCCTTCTTGACCTTGAGAGCTTTCGACACCAA
>NZ_JBPCOU010000024.1:0-5640 GCF_050999895.1 Methyloceanibacter sp.
TGATGGTGCCGAGCGAGCCGCCCGCGCAGATCACGCCCGAAATCAGGGCCTTGTCGTACTTGTATTTCAGCATCACCGGGATCGTGAGCAGCCCGACCACGGTCTCGGTCGCCCCGATCACGCCCGAAGACGCGGCGAACACGACGCACATCAGGACGGTGCCGATCGCCAGGCCGCCGGGTAGCCGGCGCGTCCAAAGATGAATCGCTTCGAACAGCCGCTCGGCAATGCCGGCACGTTCCAGCATCGCCCCCATGAAGATGAACAGCGGCACCGCCGCCAGCACGAAGTTCGACGCCATGGCGTCGATTTTCTGCACGAACTGAAAGATGATCGAAGGTCCGAACGCCCAATAGCCGAACGAAAAGGCGACCGCGATCATCGCAAAGGCGACGGGAAATCCGATGAACAAGGCGGCGAGCAGCGCCGGAAACATCAGCAGCGAGGCGGAGCCGAGCATCTACGGAGTCTCTACCACGGCTTCGGGTTCGTAGCGGGTGCGTTTCCCGGTCAGAAACAGGATTGCCTTGATGATCTCCGCCACGATCTGCAGGATTAACAGCACGAACGCGACGAAGAACATCAACCGGAACGGCCAGATCACCGGATTCCAGGCAGACTGGCCAGAGAGCTCGTCGGCGCGGAACGCCCGCAGCCAGTAATCCCACAAGGCGTAGGTCACCCAAGTCAAGCACGGCAGCACGAACACCGCATAGCCGACCAGATCGATGATTGCTTTGTTGGTCTGCGAAAACTTCTGAGAGAAGAAGTCGATGCGGATGTGCCCGCCTTCGCGCAGCGTATAGGCGATGCCGAGCAGCGCATGCGCCCCCATCACCATGTAACCGATTTCATAGGCCCATTGGGTCGGCGCATTGAATATGTAGCGCGCGCCGACGTCATAGACCGTCGCCAGGATCAGCGGCACGACGAGCCACGCGGTGGTCTCACCGCTCGCGACCGAGACCCGCTCGATCAGGCGCAGCAACGCTCCCATAAAGCCCCCGAACCACAAAGTTACGGCCGGAGCACCGCGCTCCGGCCCTGCGGCAAGCCGATCGCGCGTCTAGTACTTCACGTTGCGGTAGGTGGATGCGTTCTC
This sequence comes from Methyloceanibacter sp., assembly GCF_050999895.1. Lineage (GTDB taxonomy): Bacteria > Pseudomonadota > Alphaproteobacteria > Rhizobiales > Methyloligellaceae > Methyloceanibacter. Next base: position 1,103 of record NZ_JBPCOU010000024.1, read on the forward strand.
CCACAGCTTCTCAAAGGCGCGCTGACTCTCCCACACCTTCTTGAACCACGGGTTGTCCTTGGCCTGCTCCTCGGCCCATTTGACCGACATGTCCTTGGTCGCCCTCTGCACCTCGGGCGAGAGTTCGATGATTTCGTTGCCTTGCTCGCGGTAAAACTTGAGCGCCTTGGCGTCCTCGGCGCCGACCCGCATCCAGCTCTCCATCGTCACCTGCCGGGCCGTGATCTCGACGATCTTCTTGTCGCGATCGGAAAGCTTGCCCCACGCCGCCTTGTTGACGCAGAGCTCGAACGGCGCGGAAGGCTGATGCACGCCGGGGATGATCACGTATTTCGCGATCTTGTGGAAACCCATCGAGATGTTCTCGTAGAGCGTGCCCCACTCGGTGGCGTCGATGGCGCCGCGCTCCAGCATCGGATAGGTCTCGGGGCCTGGCGTCGTGAGCGATGCCGCCCCCAGCGATTTGGAGATTTCCAGCCACGCGCCGGCGGTGCGGAGCTTCAGCCCCTTCAAGTCCTCCATCGTGCGCACCGGCTTGCGGGAATGCAGGAATGCCTCCGCGGTGCGCGCGAACATCGGCATCGAGACGATGCCGAACTTCTCGTCGTTGTAGGCGCGCTGCAGTTCCGCGCCCCCTCCCTCGTAGAGCCAGTGCAGCATGCGCTCGCTGTCCATCGAGCCGGAGAAACCGCCGAACAAGACCACCGTCTTGTCCTTGCCCCAGTCGTATCCCATCCAGGTATGGCAGGCTTCCGCGACGCCAGCGGCGACCGCGGTGCGCGCCTCCAGTCCCTTCGCAAGCGTCCCGGCCGGCAGCACCTGCACTGCGATGCGACCATCGGTCAGGAACTTGATGCGCTCGGCAAACGCCTTGGCGCCCAGATCCATCAGCGGGCCACCGCCCCATTCGGTCTGCATCTTCCAGTTATGCTCCGCGGCCGGAGCATTGACAGACGCGAGCGCGAACGCGGACAGGCCGGCCACGCAGGCTAGGGTGACTCTTTTCATCGCTTTCCCTCCGTTTGACGTTTCCTCGGTAGTTTCTTCTGTGTTGCGGGTAACCGTCCGCGCTTATGTTTGATCGATCTCCTTCAGCGCCTGGTCGATGTCTTCGCCGGTCAGTGTCCAGTCATTGTCCAGATTGGCGACGATGCGCTTCATGAAGGCTTCCGAGAGCGCAAGCGCACGGGCATCGTCGTCCAGATGATCCGCCAGGATCGCGAGGGAAAGCTGCTGCGGACTGTCGCCCTCGTAGGTCCACTCGAAGCCGTACCGGGTGAACGACTTCACTTCGTAGCGCTCGTGGAGCGGACGACCGTCGACGGTGACAACCAGACCGTCGATGGTGCGTTTCCCCTCATAGATCTTCATTCGCCGGGCGTCTGCTCGATCCGCTCCGGACCCGGAGCACTGATATATCTGCGAATAATAGCTGGTTTCACGAGCGGCGCAATGTAGGGGCTTAAGTTGCACGCAGGTCGGCACAAGGTCGCCGCTGCTTGGACTCAAACTGACACCGTCGCGCGCGTAAAGCTCTCGGTGTAGTCCAGTAGATCGTCGCAAGCGCGTGCCGCGAGCTTGCGGTCGCCTTGTGCAATCGCGCGCGCCTGCGCGGCATGCAACCGCGCACACAGCGGCAGGTCTGCCGCGACGCGGTAATGCATGTACCAGTACCGGCGCGACAGGCCTTGCAGCAGCTTCATGGAGCGCGCCGCATAATCGTTGTGCGCAGCCTCGATGACAAGTTGATTGAGTTCGCGGTCCAGCCGCATGAAGGTGATGTCGTCGTTGGTCTTGGCCGCCCGATCCATGCCAGCAGCGATGTCGAGGAAGTGTGCACGTTGCTCTGCCGTCGCGCGATCCGCGCCCGAGCGGCTGAGCAGCCGCTCGAGTTCGCGGCGAACCTCGAGGACCAGGAGCTGGTTGCGTGGGTTCATGTCCGACACTAGAATCCCCTTGCGGGGCAGGATGATTACCAGTCCTTCCAGCGCCAGCCTCTGCAGGGCTTCGCGGATAGGGGTCCGGCCGATTCTGATCGTCGCCGACAACACCTGCTCGGACAGGATGTCGCCTGGCTTGAGCCGCAAGGTGACGATCCGTTCCTCGATCGCCCGATAGGCCTGTTCGGTCAGGGTCTCGACACGCTGCACCAGATCCGGATCGGCACGTACCGCCGGCTTACGCGACGACCGCGTTGCGGAACGCCCTCTTCGCGCAGCGGGTGCCCTGGCAGCGGCCTTTGCCGGGGCACGCGACACCTCAGATATGCTTTCGCTTGGCAACCATCGTGGCGAACTTCTCGTATTCGGCGTCACTCACCCTATAGGAATGGTCATCGTCGGGGAACGAGCCGTCCTTGACCTCGGTGATGTATTGCCGAATGCCGGCAACCGCGACGTCGGTGAGCTTGCCGTAGCGTTTGGTGAACTTTGGTTTGAAATCGGTGAACACGCCCAAAAGGTCGTAGCACAACAGTATCTGGCCGTCGCATCCCACGCCGGCGCCGATGCCGATTGTCGGGATCGTGAGCTGTTGCGAAATCAGCGTGGCGACCTTGGCGGGGACGGCCTCGAATTCGAGCATGAAACAGCCGGCATCCTCGATCGCCAGCGCGTCTTCCAGGATCTTCATGGCGGCGTCTGCGGTGCGGCCCTGGATCTTGAAACCGCCGAACATCGCAATGGTGTGCGGCGTCAGACCGATATGCGACGCCGTCGGAATACCGGCGTCCACCAGCGTCTTGAGAATATGCGCCTGCGATCTTCCGCCCTGCGGCTTCACCGCATCGCACAGCGCCTCCTGCATGAAGCGCGCGGCATTCTTCAGCGCGGTGTCTACCGTATTGTAGCTTTGATAAGGCATGCAGCCGAGCGAGAAAGTGTTAGGCGCGCCGCGGCGGACGGCCTGCGCATGCATGATCATCATGTCCATCGTCGCCGGGATGGTGCTTGGATGACCGTGCGCCACCATGGCGAGGCTGTCGCCGATGACGGCGACATCGACGCCGGCTATCTCGGCCCATTTCGCCGAGGTGTAGTCGGGCACCGACATGTAGACCATCTTCTCGCCGGTCTTCTTGGAGTCCCGGATTTCCGTAATGGTGCGCTTCTGGCGCGTGTCGCTCGCTTGGGCGCCCGTAGATTTCGCGGGTGGCGTAGGCGCCGCTGAAGCCGACTTAACTTTCCGTGCCGACATTTCGCCCCCCAGCCTTGCGCATGATTCTAATATATGTCTCGTATGTTACGAAGAGAGATTTCCGGGGGTCAAGAGAAGACGAGCAGGACGAGGGCGGAGCGATCCATGGTGCCAAGCGAATCGATGCTTCCGCTCCTGCTCTTCATGGCGCTCGTGGGCACAGTATCTTTGCTCGGATTGGCAGCGAGCGGGCAGTTCCCGCACGAGAACCGGTCGCCGGCGCTGCGCTCCGCAACCGGCGCCACGATCCTGTTCGGCACCGTCTTGGTGGCGCTGATCTGCTTGGGTATCGGCATCGCGATCGCGTGGCGAACCGTGCCGTGGTTCGCGGCCATCATCGGTGGTGGAGCAGTGGTTCTCGCCGCGCCGTTCGCGCTGCAGCCGCTCCCGGATCGCTTCGTCGATGGCCGTGGGGCGCTTATCGCGTTCGCGGCCCTTGGCGTCCTTGTTACCCTCGCGATGGTTTGGATCGCCTTGACGCCCGTTCAGGTTTAACTCAAGGGCGTCGTGCAACGTGCTGCGCTCGATCAACTGGACCTCACCGTCAGCTTCCCCGGGACGATGGACTTTGCCGCCATGGCGTGGTCAGTAGCAGAGCTACGGCGTCGAGGGTGGTCTTCTTTGGCTGTTGATTCTTGGCAGGCTTAGGCTTGCGTCGGCCGTCCTCTCGATAAGTCCCGTCTATAAAAGGCTGTCAGCGCAGCGCTTCGAGCTTCTGCGCACGCACGAGCAGATTGGCCACGCTCGAGACGTGCCAGCGCGGAGACCACCGCCCTCAACCGGGTAAGAGCCAAGCTTGGTGTGCCGAACGACTTGGCCTCCTGTCATACCGCGGAGATCGCGGATTATGTAATCGAGGGCCATGTTCCTGCCGTGGCCATTCGGCGCTTGCTCGCCGAGAAACCGCAAGGGAAGGGGCTTGCGGTGCCGGGAATGCCGGTTGGCTCGCCCGGCATGGAGGTCGCTGGGGCGCAAGCGGACGTTTATGACGTTGTGCTGTTCGGTGCTTTTGGCAAGCGTGTGTTTGCGCGTTTCGAGGGCGCGCGCGAGCTAAGAGGTTAAGGTTGGGTCGGTTCGACCCTGGTGCGTCAGCACACGCGGCGTCCGGAGCGCAACGCCCTTCACTACGGCGTAGATCGCGGGAATAACGATCAGCGTGAGCAACGTCGACGACACCATACCGCCGATCATCGGCACCGCGATGCGCTGCATGACTTCGGAGCCGGTGCCGGTACTCCACATGATCGGCAATAGACCGGCCATGATGGCAACGACTGTCATCATCTTGGGACGCACGCGTTCGACCGCACCCGACATAATCGCGGCGTGAAGGTCTTCGCGCG
>NZ_JBPCOU010000039.1:0-16089 GCF_050999895.1 Methyloceanibacter sp.
CGCGCCTTGCTCCAGCAACGGGTCGTTAGGCGCTGCCGCACGGAGCTCATCGCCGACCCAATAGGCGCCAAGGGCAAACAGCACTGCGAGGCCCACGCCGACGGCGATGCAGAAGGCGAGCGCCACCGAGGACAGCCGGAAGATTGTGCGCAGAATCACGCCGCACCTCCACCGCTCAGGCCCCGCAGCCACATTACGACGACGCGTGCGCTCTCATTGGGCGGAAACACTGGGTAAAAGACATGTTCGATCGCGCTCTCGTTCACGACGAGGGTCAGCTTGATCAACCGCATGCCGCCACTCTCGAAGGTCGGCAGGCCGAGCACCGTGGCGAGTCTGAGATCGGCATCGCTCAGGAGCTCAAAAGGCAGGTGCAGCCGCTGCACGAACTCACGCTGATAGTCTGTCGGCTGCGTGCTGAGGCCGAATACGCGTGCGCCGAGCTCCGCAAGCTCACGATAGTGATCGCGGAAGGCACAGGCTTGCGGCGTGCAGCCCCGCGCCCCGGGTATAGCATCCCAGCTGTCGGGCAAGGACTCACCCGGGCGCCGGTCCTCGGGTAGCAATCGATGATCGTGCGGCATGCCGAGATCGACGTCTCGTCCCGCTGTGGATGCCAGGCTCAAGGGCGGCATCCTGATGCCGCTCAAATGGTCGCAGGCGCCGTCAGCAATGGGGCTAGGCAGATCGTCAGGAAGGCTGGTCAGGTCGGCGATGGCGGCAGCCTCGGTGATGGCATGGCGGGCGGCTCGACCGGCGCGACTCAAATGGATGGCGAAAGCCGCTCGCTGGCGCGCTGTTTCACGCTTGCGCTTTTCAGCTGGCCGCAAGCGGCCATGATGTCCCGGCCGCGAGGGCTTCGCACGGGGCTCGCATAGCCCGCGCGATTCACGACCTCGGCGAATTTCTCGATCTGCTCCCAGTCGGAGCATTCATAGGGCGCGCCCGGCCAGGGATTGAACGGGATCAGATTGATCTTGGCGGGGATCTTGGCGAGGAGCTTCACCAGCGCCTTGGCGTCGGCGATCGAGTCGTTCACGCCTTTGAGCATCACATATTCGAAGGTGATGCGCTTCGCGTTGGAGAGACCGGGATAGGCGCGGCAGGCGGCGAGCAGATCCTTCACAGGCCATTTCTTGTTGATGGGCACGAGCTCGTTGCGGAGCGCGTCGCGCACGGCATGCAGCGAGATCGCGAGCATCGTGCCGGCCTCTTCGCCCCAGCGTGGAATCTCCGGAACCACGCCTGACGTCGAGAGCGTGATGCGGCGCTTGGAGATGGAGAGACCCTCGCCGTCGGAAACGATCGCACAAGCATCGCGCACACTGTCGAAATTGTAGAGCGGTTCGCCCATGCCCATGAGGACGACGTTGGTGATCTTGCGGTCGGAAACGGGAAGGCCGCGCGGGTCTGGCGCAATGCCGTCCGGCCAATCGCCTACCCGGTCGCGAGCGAGCATGATCTGGCCCACGATCTCGCCTGTGGTCAGGTTGCGCACGAGCTTTTGCGTGCCGGTGTGGCAGAAGGTGCAGGTGAGGGTGCAGCCGACCTGGCTCGAAATGCAGAGCGTGCCGCGATCTTCCTCGGGGATATAGACCGTCTCAATCTCGCGACCGTCGGGGAGGCGCAGCAACCATTTGCGCGTGCCGTCCTCGGAGACCTGCTCCGACACGATTTCAGGACGCGCCAGCGTGAAGGCGCGGCCGAGCTCGGCGCGCAGCTCCTTGGCGATGTCGGTCATGACGGCGAAATCGGTCGCGCCGCGGACATAGAGCCAGCCCCAAAGCTGGCTCGCGCGCATGCGGAGCTGCCGCTCCGGCACGCCGAGCGGGCGTAAGGCGGCGCCGAGCTGGTCGCGGTCGAGACCGATCAGCGACAGGCGCGGAAGCGCATCGCCGATCGTCGGCGTCGCAAGCGCGCCTGATAGTGCCAGCTCAGTCATGACCGCTCCGGAGCGCCTAGCAGGGGGCGCTCCAGCGTCATATCATGACCGGGGCGAGCAATGCCAAGTGGCAGGCGATGAGCGCCGGCGCGTAACCGTCCGTGCTAGTGCATCGCCTCTTCGGCGGCGTCGAGCACCGATTTCTGCGGATTCTCCAGGCAACAGAACAGGAGCTTCGCCATGTGGCCGGCCATCTCATTGAAGTCGATGACGGCGGGCTCGTCGTCCTCGGTGTAATAGCCTTCCAGCCGCATCATGATGGTGCCGCGGTTCGCGTCGTCATAGCCGTTGAAAATCTCGCAGCTCAACTTCTTCATGTCGATGCTGTCGAGCGCGTGAGCGCTGCCGGCGACAAGGAGCGTTGCCGCAACGACTGCAGACTTAAGTATGTGCATGGAGGTCCCTTAACTGAAGCGCCCGTGCAGACCGTACCCGACATCGGTTAAGGCACATATTCCGGGAATGCTTAACCGCTGCATTCCTTAACGGCTCGTTCAAGCGCGTCGCCGAAGCCCTGGAGGGAGTACTGGTCGCTGGTCTTCGTGCCGCGCGCCGACGTGCCCTCGACCTTCATTTGACTGCCCTTCTTCATGGCCTCGATGAGTTTGGTTTCGGTGTCGGGCTTCTCCACGAACGCGCCTTCGTCCTTTGTGAAGAGGTCGAAATTGTCCGTGCCGACCGTGAGCTTGGCCGTGGCGCCGGGCTTGAAGGGATAGCCCATCTTGACGCTGACCTCGTTCTGCACCCCGTCGGCGGGATAGCGTGAGACGTAGAAGAAGATCGGGCCGCGCTTGACGCCCTTGGGCGTGCTTTCGGACGGCTTCGCCACCGCAAAGCAGAATTTCGAGGTGCCGGTCGCCGCATAGGCGGACCAGTCGTTGAACTTCTGTAAGAGCTTAGCCTCTTGCGCATGGGCCGGCGCGCAGCCCAAGGCTGCGATCACGCAAGCGGCTCTAACGGTTCGGTGCATCTCTTCGTCCCCCGTCGTGAGCGCATGCCAACATACAGAACTCGTTCCCGATTGGCCAGACGAGGCTCAGACTTCGCGGCGGCGGTTGCGCGGCGCACCCTGCACGTGGGAGGGCGGCGGCTCGGCGCTCGCGCCCTCGGCGACGGGCCGGGTGCCGAAGCGCCCACTGGCGCGCAGCCGGTCATGAAACACGACGGCGCCCGCCGTCGCGAGATTGAGCGAGAAGGAGGTGGGAATGCGGATGACGTGATCGCAGCGCGACAGCATCGCCGGGCTGAGCGCGCCACGCTCAGGCCCGAGAAGATAGGCGGCGCGCACGGGATGGGCGAACACGGGCAGCTCCGTTGCCGTGTCGAGGAGCTCGACGCCGACCAGACTACAGCCCTTGGGCAGCGCAACCGCATCGGGGCTTGGCCAATGATAGAGGGGAAGATGGCCAGGGACCTTGGACGTATCGGCGCGAGTTTCGAGCGCGCGCGGATCGGCGCCGATGGTGAAGACGAAGCTCGCGCCAAAGGCGTGCGCGGTCCTGAGCAGGTTGCCGAGATTGACGGATTTGGAGACGCCTTCCACGCCGATGGCGAAATATCCGCGGGATGGGATCTTTGCTTTCACGCCTTCGTTCTAAGCCTAGTCGAAGGCGAGCGGAAACGGGTTGTAAAGGACCCGCTCACTAAGAAATGGCGGAAAACGGCGTTCCACCGCTGTGCAGGAGCGGCGAATGATGTAACAAGGCGTCTCGAATCAGAGTTTCGTTGCGGTGATGATTCGCCGCTTAAGCGGAGCGGCGGTCATGCGTGTTGTCCAATTCAATGAGTTCGGCGGTGTCGGGGCGCTGCGCCTCGAAGAGGTGCCGGATCCCGTCCCGGGGCCTCGCGACGTTCTCATCCGCGTGACGGCGGTCAGTCTCAATTTTTTCGACACGCTGATTCTCCGCAACAAATATCAGGTGTCGCCGCCGCTGCCGTTCTCGCCGGGCGCCGAGATCGCGGGTACGATCGAAGGCAAGGGCGACGAGGTCACCGAGTTTGAGATCGGGCAGCGCGTGCTCGCTTTTATCGGCGGCAATGGCTGCCGCGAGAAGATCGTCTCCAAGGCCAGCCATGCGATCCCCATTCCGGACGGCGTCAGCGACGACGTCGCTGCCGGGATTCCCGTCACCTACGGCACCGCGCTTTATGCGCTCAAGGACCGTGCGCAGTTGAAAGCGGGCGAGACGGTCGCGGTGCTCGGCGCGGCCGGCGGCGCAGGTCTCGCCGGAGTGGAGATCGCCAAGCTCATGGGCGCGCACGTCATCGCGGTTGCGTCGTCGGCCGAGAAGCTTGCCTTCATCCGCGAGCACGGCGCCGACGAAGGCATCAATTACGAATTGGAAAATCTGAAGACGCGGCTGAAGGCGCTTACCGATCAGAAGGGCGTCGACGTGCTTTACGACTGCGTCGGGGGCGAGCATGCCGAGCCGGCGCTCCGCGCCATGGCATGGGAGGGACGTTATCTCGTGCTCGGCTTCGCTTCCGGCACGATCCCGCGCCTGCCGCTCAATCTCGTCATGCTGAAGGGGTGCGCCATTATCGGCGTGTTCTGGAGCGCCTTCGTGGAGCGGCATCCAGAGCGGCACCGAGAGAATACGCTGCAATTGCTCGCTTGGTGCAAGGAGGGGCGCATTGCGCCCCACATTCATGGGAGCTTTGCCCTGATCGAGACCACGAAGGCGCTGTCGTTGATCGAAGGCCGCAAGGTCACCGGCAAGGTGATCGTCAACCCGCAAGCCTAAGCCGACTTAAGCCTAAGCCGACTTCGGCAGCTCCTTGTCGAGCGCGCGGGCGGCCGCTTCACGGTGCGCCGGGGTGATATGAGACGCGACAAGCCCGAACACGGCGGTGATCAAGGCGGCATCGTCGGCAAAGCCGAGCCCGGCCAGCACGTCCGGAATGAGGTCGATCGGCAGGATGAAATAAGCGAGAGCCGCAAGCAGCATGCCGCGGACGCGCATGGGGGTGGCGGGATCGAGCGCGCAATAATAGGCGGCGACCGCATCTTCGGCGAACGGCACGTGGCCCGCGAAGCGCTTCAGCTTCGCCCAGAAGTCGCGGCGAACCTTGCGTTCGCGCTCGGCGAAGGCCTTCAGCGAAATATCGCGCCCAAGAGCAGCGTTTCGGAGCTCGTCTGCGTTCCAAGCGATCATGTTCGCCACCTCGTCACGGCATAAAGACCTGTTCCTCAAAGAGATAAGATGCCCTGAGGCCCTTTGCAACAATCTCTGTAACTGGCCGTCATATTGCAGAGGCGGAAGGCACATGCCATCTGAGACCCATGACCAGGCATCGCCTTCTGTTTGTCTGTCTCGGCAATATCTGCCGCTCTCCCATGGCTGAGGGCGTGTTCCGGCGCGTGGCCGAAGACGAGGGCGCGATGCACGATTTCGAGATCGATTCCGCCGGCATGGGCAATTGGCACGAAGGCCAGGCGCCCGACACGCGCGCGCAAGCAGCGGCGCTGACCCGCGGCGTCGACATCTCAGCGCAATGCGCGCGGCAAGTACGCGCGGAGGATTTCGCGCGCTTCGACATTCTGCTCGCGATGGACCGGTCCAACCACGCCGATCTCATGAGCCTTGCGCCCCAAGATGCGCGGCACAAGGTGCGCTTTTTTCTCGACTTCGCGCCTCATGTCGGCACGAAGGACGTTCCGGACCCGTTCTATGGCGGCAACGAGGGATTCGATCACGCGCTCGATCTGATTGAGGCGGCGTCGCGCGGCCTGCTCGAGGTTCTGCGCAAGGATGGAGCGAAGCAGGCGCGGCGCGGGGGCTAGGCGCTGAGCGGAAACTCGGCCTCGATGACATAGGGCCCGCCGCCGATCGAGTTGCGTGACGAATAGAGAACGAAGCGCTCGACGGCGAAAGGCTGCGACTGCATCCAGCCCACGCCTTCCAGATAGCGCGCCACCGCATCGGGGTGCGCGCCGCGCAGCCGCGCGAGCGTTACGTGCGGCATGTAGTTGCGGCCCTCGGGCGGAACGCCGGCCTCACGCGCGGCGCGGTCGTTGGCGCGGCGCAGCGCCTCGAGCCCCTCCGACGGCGCGACACGGGCGAAGAGCGCGCGCGGCTTACGCCCGCCAAAGCTGTCGAGCCCCTCCAATCTGAGGTCGAAAGACGGAAGGTCGATCTCGCCAAGGGCATGGGTGAAGTCGCGCGCGGTGATGCCGTCGACATCGCCGATAAAGCGCAGCGTGAGGTGATAGTTATCCGGATCGATCCAACGCGCCCCGCTCAGGCCCGCCCGCAATAGCGAGAGCCGTTGCGCTAGGGATGTAGGGATCTCGATCGCGGTGAAGAGCCTGGGCATGGGCACCTCGTTTCGGCATCACAGGGCGCGTCGGCTCGAAGCGGCAAGAAGCCTCGCCTTTTTCCATCGGGCAGGCGAGGCATGACTGTGTTTACCACTCCGAAAGGTTAGCGCGCCGACTTTAGAGGAATTGGTAGCGATGATCTTTAGGAAGCGGGCGTGAAGTGGGGAGCGTCGAGCGATGAAGCGGCAACGGCACGCTCCGTGCAACGATCGAGCAATCCCCTTGCGGCTTCCTCCAAGTTGAGTGCGCCTGGTTGTCCTCACTGACCCAAAGCACAAGCGAAGCGCACGCCGCTCCGAAGACCAAAGTCTCCCAAGCGACGCCTGTGTTCCGCGAGAAGCTCATGCTGCGGCTGCGGCGCTGGATGCTCGGCAGCGCCTACGCCCTCGTGCCAAAGCGGATCGGGCTTTTGCCGCGCCTGCTCTTTCTCAGCGTTGCGCATCTGATCGCCCGGAGGCAGAGCGCGAGCGACTTCCCGAGCAGCCGACCTATTACAGCAAGCGGGGCTTGGTCGGGATCAGCAACGACCTCGCGGTCGACTCACTGCTTGAAAACTACAAGCGCAGCTACTTCCCGGTGTCGCATCTCGGCGCGATGAAATGGTGGTGCCCCGAAGAGCGCGGGGTCTTCAACCCCGCGGACACCCATGTGGGGCGGCATTTGCGCAGGCAGCTCCGGCAGCATCGCTTCCGGCTGTCCTTCGATGAGGATTTCGCTTCCGTGATGGAGGCCTGCGCTCAGAAGCGGCCGGGCAAGGTGCCGCTCACCTGGATCACGCCGCGGGTCATGGAAGCCTATTGGGATGCCCACCAGGCCGGCTATGCCCGCTCCGTCGAGGTTTGGGACGAAAACGATAAGTTAGTCGGTGGGCTCTATGGTCTGGCGATCGGCAAAGTCTTTTTCGGTGAATCGCAATTCTCAGCCTCGGAGCATATGTCCAAGGTCGCCCTGGTCGGGCTGCACCGCCATCTCGCCGCCTGGGGCTATCCCTTGCGCGACGGGAAGTGGATAACGCCGCATCTTGCAAGCTTCGGCTTCCGCGCTATGCCGCGCGAGGAATTTCAAGCGCTTCTGAACCGGTACACCAACGAGCCGGGCCGCATCGGGCGCTGGAGCGTGGACCCTAAGCACGATCTCCGATTGGCCGGCCCGCGCCAAGGCGCCCTTGCTCGGAAAGGCGCCTTCGGCCCTGCCGCAAACGGCCTGAGGGTTTGCTGATGGCGCGCCCCGGCAAGCGACCAAGGGGGCAAGCGCGCCCAAAATCCAAAATGCGCGAAAACGGCACGCTGCAAGGCGTGATGCTCGGCCACACCATGCGTCTCTTCTCAACATCTTCGCTGCTGTCGCTCGCGCGCCTCGCGGGCGCGCTCGCGGGCTTCGTCACGCAGGTCGTGCTGGCGCGCACGCTGCAAGCGAGTGCGCTCGGACTCTTCTATTTTGTTACGAGCTTGGCCGCCGTGGTTGGATTGATTGCCGCCCATGGTTATCCGGCCATCGCGCCGCGCTTCCTGTCTCGCTACGGCGAGCAGAAGAAGGAAGGACGCATCGCCGCCTTTATCGCGCGTGCGCGCCGCGACGCGACGCTCTACGCCGCGATTGCCAATGGAGCTGTTGTCGCGGCGGCGCTGCTCTGGCCGGCGCTGACCTTCGAAAGCAGATTTGCGCTCATCGCCGCTGCCGCCTCGATCCCAGCCAACGCCTCGCTCCGGCTGAACGGCTCGCTCGCCGCCGCCATCAGGCGCTCGGCCTCGCCTATCTGCCCGATACCAGCATCAGGCCGTTCGTGCTCCTCGCCGGCGTGCTCCTGCTCCTCGCGCTCGGGGGTGACGCTGACGGCGAGCGCCTTCACCTGCCTGCTGACGCTGATCTTCACGGGGCTCGCGCTCACGCAATATTGGCTGCTGCGCAAGGACATGCCGAAGGGCAAGGCGCCCGCCGCGCCTTCACGTCTCGTCAAGCGCTGGCGTCACGAAGCAAAGCCGCTGATCGTGGCCGCGCTCTTCACGTATTTCTTTGCCGATGTGGACATTCTCATCGTCACGCCGCTGCTCACCAGCGCCGGTACCGCCGCGATCGGGCTTTGCCTCAAGCTTGCATTGCTGGTGGGCTTCGCCGTGCAGGTCGCGCATCAGGTCGTGGTGCCGGACTTCGCCGACGCGCGCGCGCAAGGACTCCGCGACGATAAGAGACGTGGCACTGAAGGCTTTGGCCTTCCCGCTCGCCATCACGACGGGCGCGATGGTTGTCCTGCTGCTGTGGGGCGAGCAAATCTTGTCCGTGTTCGGACCGGAATTCACGGGCGCGAAGTGGCCGCTCGTGATTCTGATGGGGTGCCAGCTTGCGCGCGCCGTGTTCGGGCCGAGCGTGCCGCTTCTCACCGTCATCGGCGCGCAGCGTCAGAACGCGGCCCTGGCGGTCGCCGCGCTCAGCGTGCTCATCGTCAGCAATCTCGTGCTGGCGTCGCTTTACGGCGTGCTCGGTGCGGCCATCGCCGTGGCGATCGCCACGCTGTTCTGGCTGATCGCTACGGCGATCGTGCTCGGACGCGTGAGCGGGCTCAGGACCGACGCGCTTTATCTCCTGGGACGATTGGGTTCGCTTCGCTCCGCCCCGGCTTAAGCCGGCAGGATCTGCGACAGCACCGGCGTCACCGCGCCCACATCTTCTTCCTCGACCGTTTCGCTGGCGAAGAAGGAGGTGAAGAGCAGCCATCCGATGAAGGCGGCGATGGTGAGGAGCGGCATGAACGCGCCGACTTTTCCGAAGCTCAGCGGCATGCCGCACTCCTAGCGCGAACATGCGTGGCTTGTCGAGCGAAAGGCCCGCCTTGCGCGCGACCGTCCAGCTATTCGAAGGCCATCGGCTCGGTCTTTTCTTCCATCACCGTCTTGCCGTCGCGCGTGATCTTGACCGACGCCAGATAGGTGCCCTCCGGCCAGCCGCCCGCCGGGACGCCCCGCTTTCCCGCCTGGAGCAAAAATTTCGCCTTGTCTTCCGCAAGCGTCTCCGTATTGCGAAGCAAAGGCGTGTCACCGTTATTCAGTGTGACCTCGACGGTGTCGCCCTTCTTGAGGTTGGAGGCCAAGACATAGGCGATGGCCCCGGTATTGAATTTCGGGGCCGGCAGCCCCGCGTCGGACTCAAGCTCTTCGGGGGTCACTTCCTTCTGGGTGATGCCCATGGTGATGAGATAGGGACCGGCCGCGCCGGCCGTGCCCGCGCCTCCGACGCCGGATAGGGGCGCGGCCTGAAGGTCCGGTGCCGCCAACACGACGCTAAGAAAAACAAATAGTGCCCTTGTCAGCATTTCTGTCTCCCTTTAGGCAAAGCCGCCATGGGCGCGCCCCGCTTCAGGGCCCGCCTTTCACGCGCGGCAATGCCTTAGCACAGGAACCGGCCAAAGCATGACACCCTATCAAATGCTGCTTCTTCCCGGCGACGGCATTGGGCCCGAGGTGATGGCGGAGGCCGAGCGCCTCATCGGCTGGGTCAACGACCGCGGCATCGCCAGAATCGAGACCGAGAGCGATCTCGTCGGCGGCTGCGCCTACGATGCGCATGGCGAGGCGATCTCCGATGCCACCATGGCGCGCGCCCTTGCCGTGGATGCCGTCATGCTCGGCGCCGTGGGCGGTCCCAAATGGGACGGCGTTGCTTACGACCAGCGCCCGGAGGCGGGTTTGCTGCGGCTGCGCAAGGATCTCGAGCTCTTCGCCAATCTGCGGCCGGCGATCTGCTATCCGGCGCTCGCCGACGCATCGGCGCTGAAGCGCGACCGCGTCGAGGGTCTCGACATCATGATCGTGCGCGAGCTAACCGGCGGCGTCTATTTCGGCGAGCCGAAGACGATCGTGGATCTTGGCAACGGGCAGAAGCGCGCCGTCGACACGCAAGTCTACGAGACCTACGAGATCGAGCGCATCGCGTCCGTCGCCTTCGAGCTGGCGCGCAAGCGCAAAAACCTCGTGCACTCGGCCGAGAAGCGCAACGTTATGAAAACCGGCGTGCTGTGGCACGAGGTGGTGACGAAGCTGCACCGCGAGCGCTATTCCGACGTCAAGCTCGAGCACATCCTCGCCGACAATTGCGCCATGCAGCTCGTGCGCTGGCCGAAACAGTTCGATGTCATCGTCACCGACAATCTGTTCGGCGACATGCTGTCGGACGAAGCGGCCATGGCGACCGGCTCGCTCGGCATGTTGCCGTCGGCCTCGCTCGGCGCTGCGGACGCGGCGGCCCGCCGCCGCGCGCTTTACGAGCCCGTGCACGGCTCAGCGCCCTACATCGCCGGCAAGGGCATCGCAAATCCCATCGCCACCATCGCGAGCTTCGCCATGTGTCTGCGCTATTCCTTCGATCTCGCCGCCGCCGCGGACCAGATCGAGGCGGCCATCGCGCGCGTGCTAGATCAGGGCCTGCGCACGGCCGACATCAGCCAGGACGGGTGCCGCACCGTTTCCACACGCGAAATGGGCGACGCGATCGTCGCCGCTCTGGATACCGACTAAGCCTCTCCGCCGTCACAATCTCGTGCAAACACCGGAGCATACAGCGCCTGCCGGGCAGCGGCTTGCGGGACCCACCAAGGCAAACTCCATGAACTTGCTTGCGCGGCTCTCCTACGGGGTCCAGCGGGGCTCCGGAAAACGCTCGGGCGCCAAGTCAAAGCGTTGAATGCGGAGCGGCGGCTCGCGCGTGAGATAGACGAATTTGCGCTCGCAGGTGAGGCCAAAGGGCCGCTGCCCGACTTTCTGATCATCGGCGCTCCAAAATGCGGCACGTCTTGGCTCAGTCATGCATTGCGCCGACAGCTCGGCATCTTCGTCGTGCCGGACGAGATCGAATATTTCTCCTCGCGCGTGGATCGGCCGTTAGATTGGTATCTGGCACAGTTTCGCAACCTGGCCGCCGAGAACGACGCAGTTTTGGTACCCGGCGTTGCGCCGTTGCTCGGCGAGAAGAGCGCCAGCTATTGCGGCATGCCGGCAAGGCGCATCCAGCTGGTCCACCGGCTGCTCCCCGATGCGCGCCTCATTCTTATGATTAGAGATCCGGTGACGCGCCATTGGTCGCACGCGAAGCGTTTTTTCTCGAAGAAGAAGGCTCAAGACCGCGGCTACCACTCACTCGACTCTCGGGAGCAATTGAACCGGTTCTTCATCGGGACGCATCGTTTCAGCCAATTCTCCCGGATTATCGAGCGCTGGACGGACGTCTATCCGGCTGGAACAAATCCTCATCGTGGCGCAGGAGACGGCTTTCGCCGATCCGGCGACCACACTTAAGCGGGTCGCCCGGCATATGGGGCATCAGGATCTGTCGATCCAAGCTTGAGCGAGAGCCTGCGCAACGACAAGAATCAGGGTCCCTCGATACCCATGCCGGAGGACGTCCGGGTCTATCTGGAGCGCAAGTTCGCCGGCGAAGCGGCGCGCCTGGAGCAGGTTCTGCGTGCGCGCTACCCCGCCCAAGTGGTTCGCGAGATCGGTTTAGAACCACTGCCCCGGCGCGTTGCTTAAGCGCCCCGCGCTCGATGGCGGTCAAGGCTCTTGCGCGGGGCATCAGAAGTCACAATGTCATGGGCGGCACACGTTCCCTCGGTGCCGCTCGCGGCGAAAGGCCAATGCGATGAGGCTCGTCGTCCAGATTTTGATATCAGCATGGCTTGCCGCAATGGTCACCGCGGTTCCTGGGCTTGCGGCGGAGCCCTCGGCTCCGGAGGCGACAGCGAAACGCGTGCTCACGCCTGAGGAGAAGGCGGAGAAGGAGGCGCGCAAGGCCTGCAAGGTGAAGATCTGCGATATACTCACGACCGCAGACGCTGCCGGCGACGACGTCGCTTGCGATATCGTCAAGACTTGGCGTGAGGAAGACATCACCAAGATGCTGGGCGGCAAGGTGGACTGGCCCTATGGCAAGGCCGTGTGCCAATCGAAGCTCGAGATCGAGCGTGCACCTCTTGCGCGGGCGATGTCGGAGAAGGCCCAAGAGGTGGCGCTCAAGAGCCAGACGGTGCGCTGCACCTTGCAGCAGAAGGGCAAAGGCGAGCCCTACGTCGTCGAGGTTGCGCTCGCGCCAAAGGTCCGTTTCGAGCACGGCAAGGCGGTTCAGGCCTCGATCAACTGGGGCAATGTCAGCGCGCCGATGGGGATCTATCCCTTGATCTATGCCGGCACCGGCCTCGACAACCAGGCTAACATCCTAGGGCCGGAGGTGGTGAAGTTGGTAAACGAGTTCACCACCAAAAAGTGTGCCGGGGTGAACGCGGAGCTATCAAGCGCGACCCGCTAGTCCCTTATGCCAGTAGCGCTCCCCGCTAGTTTGTAAGGCATTGAACCAACCGTCATAGTGGGGGCTTATAGAATCACGTGCGGAACGCTAAAGGCAATGGACGACGGCACGATGCGGCCCCTGGATGTCTCGACCCCGACAGACCTAAATTCCGCCGCGAAGGCAGAAGGTCGCGCCGATGCGCTGCTTGCTGCCGGTTCCGCCAATAGCGCCTCACCCATTAATGGCCGGCGCACGTCTGTCATCCTGCGCGAATTTCTGGCTAGCCATACCGAGTCCCGTATATCGCTGGGGGCTTTGCGCGATGCGCTGGAGGATCGCGGCTTCGGCGTCTTGCTGTTCATCTTCGCGCTGCCGAATCTCGTCCCGCTGAATATCCCGCTTCTCTCGGCGGTCTTAGGCGTTCCTCTCGTGCTGCTCGGGGCCCAGCTCGCCTACGGGGCGCACAAGCCTTGGTTTCCGGACTGGCTCGCCAAGCGATCCTTTCCACGGGAGGGTTTTACCTCCGTGGTCCATCGCGCGCTCCCTTTCCTCGATCGGATCGAAAGGCTGCTGCGCCCGCGCCTGCCGGCTTTGACCACGTGGACCGGCGAGCGTCTCGTCGGCGCCGCCGTTCTCATCCTTGCGATCGTGCTCACCCTGCCCATCGTGTTCGGTAATTGGCTGCCCTCTTTCGCCATCGCCGTTATTGGCCTTGCCATCGTCGAGAAGGACGGGCTTGCCATCGTCATCGGCCTAATCTTCGGCGTGATCGGGCTGGCCATTGCCGGCGCCGTGGTCTTCGGCTTCCTCAAGGCGTTACTCTTGCTGATAGCCGCGGTTCCCATTTGACGCGCCGGCACGACGGAAGCGAAGGAAGCGACGGCTAGTCGGCCAGGGCGGTGGCTCGTTCCGGCGTTACACGCCACACGCTGTTGCCCACGTCATCGGCGACCAGCAGCGCGCCGTCTCGGCCGATGGTCACGCCTACGGGACGCCCGCGCGCGTAACCTTCCTCATTCACGAAGCCTGTGAGCACGTCTTGCGGCTTGCCGGACGGCTTCCCGTCGGCAAACGGCACGAATACAACCTTGTAGCCACCCAAGGGATTGCGGTTCCAAGAGCCGTGCTCGCCGACAAAGACGCCGTTGCGATATGCCTCCGGCAGCGTGGCGCCTGCCGCGAAAATCAGGCCGAGCGGGGCGACATGATTGCCGAGCGCATAGTCGGGGACGATCGCCTTGGCGACGAGATCGGGATTTTGCGGCTTCGCACGCTCGTCGACATGTTGGCCCCAATAGCTGAAGGGCCAGCCATAGAAGCCGCCTTCCTTGACCGAGGTGAGGTAGTCGGGAACGAGGTCGCTGCCGAGCTCGTCGCGCTCGTTGACAACAATCCAAAGCAGCTTGGTCTCCGGCTCGAAAGCGAGCCCGACGGGATTGCGCGTGCCCGAGGCGAAGATGCGCGAGGTCACGGTCGCGGGATCGATCTCATGAATCGCGGCGCGGTCCTTCTCGTTGTCGAGGCCGTTCTCGCCGACATTGCTGTTGGAGCCGACACCGACATAGAGCTTCGAGCCGTCGGGACTTGCGACCAGGCTCCTGGTCCAGTGATAGTTGATCGGGCCGGCCGGGAGATCGGCGACCTTCTCGCCCTTGACGGTGATCTCGGTCGCGCCGTCCTGATAGGGAAAGCGCAGCAGGGCATCGCTGTTCGCGATATAGAGGGTGTCGCCGACGAGAGCCATGCCGAAGGGTGAGTTCAGATCCTTCAGGAACACGCTCTTGGTTTCGGCCACGCCGTCTTTGTCGGCATCGCGCAAGAGCGTGATGCGGTTCGGGCTCGGCACGCCCGCTCCGGCGCGCTTCATCGCCCAGCCCATGACCATGCCCTTGATGCCACCGCTCGCTTCCTGCTTCGGCGTGTTGGTCTCGGCGACCAGAACATCGCCGTTCGGCAGCACGTAAAGCCAGCGGGGGTGGTCGAGACCGGTGGCAAAAGCATTGACCTTGAGGCCCTCCGCCGCTTGCGGCTGCTCACCTTGGCTCCAGCCCTTGGCGTCGGCGATCTTCAGCGTCGGGATGAGGGTTTCTCTGGGCTTTGGAAGGGTGGGATTCGACCCCTCGGCAGCATCCTGCGGCAGCTCGGCGGTGTCCCCGCACGCCAGGAGCGAGAGCGTGACCAGCGCGATGAGAGAGGTTCTGGCGGCGGTTATAACCGAAGACATGGCGAAGACTTTCGTGCGGAGAGCCACAAATAGACAAACGCGGGAGGGACCGAACGGTTCGCTTCTTTGACTTTGCGACAGTCTTCCCATAAATCCGCGCCAATCCATAAATGGGCAGCGCGCCTGAGGGAGTTAAGTTCATGGGCTACAAAGTCGCAGTCATCGGCGCGACCGGCAATGTCGGGCGCGAGATGCTGAACATCCTTTCCGAGCGCGAGTTTCCGGCGGACGAGGTTATCGCGCTCGCCTCGCGCCGTTCGATGGGCGTTGAGGTCTCTTACGGCGACGCGCGCTTGAAATGCCGCGATCTGGAGAATTTCGATTTCCGCGGGATCGACTTCGCGCTGATGTCCGCGGGCTCGACGGTGTCCAAGGAATGGTCGCCGCGCATCGGCGCGCAAGGCTGCGTCGTCATCGATAATTCGTCCTGCTGGCGCTACGACGCCGACGTGCCGCTGATCGTGCCCGAAGTGAACGCAGACGCCATCAAGGGCTTCCGCAAAAAGAACATCATCGCCAATCCGAATTGCTCGACCGCGCAGCTCGTCGTGGTGCTGAAACCACTGCACGACGCGGCCAAGATCAAGCGCGTCGTGGTGTCGACGTACCAGTCCGTTTCCGGCGCGGGCAAGGATGCGATGGACGAGCTGTGGAATCAGACGAAGGGCATCTTCGTCACCGACACGCCGGAGCCGAAGACCTTTAGCAAGCAGATCGCCTTCCACGTCATTCCCCACATCGACGTCTTCATGGAAGACGGCTCGACCAAGGAGGAGTGGAAGATGTCGGCCGAGACCAAGAAAATTCTCGATCCGAAGATCAAGCTCACGGCTACCTGCGTGCGGGTGCCCGTGTTCGTGGGCCACTCCGAAGCCGTCAATATCGAGTTCGTGAACCCCATCACGGCGCGTGAGGCGCAGGATATTCTGCGCGAAGCTCCGGGCGTGCTCGTCGTCGACAAGCGCGAGCCGGGCGGCTACGTGACCCCGGTCGAATGCGTCGGAGATTACGCGACCTACGTCTCGCGCATCCGCGAGGACCAGACCCTCGATAGCGGGCTGTCGCTGTGGATCGTTTCCGACAATCTGCGCAAAGGCGCCGCCCTGAACACGGTGCAGATCGCCGAGACCCTTATCAACCGCAACCTGCTCGATAGGGCGGCTTAAGGCTCCGCTTAAGGCGCGCCCAAGGCCTCGAAGCGGCCGGTGTCTTGCTCGAGGCCGAGCAGCTCTCCACTCCCAATGTCGAAATGCAGTCCGTTGAGGGCGAGCAGACCTTCCTCCTCGCGGTTGCGAATGAACGGGAAGGTGCGGAGATTGGCGATCGAGG
>NZ_JBPCOU010000038.1:0-4295 GCF_050999895.1 Methyloceanibacter sp.
TGGCATAACCGACGAGATCGTCGAGCAGCGGATGCTGTTCGGGCGTTGCGTCGGGGCAATAGCGGCGGATGAAGCCCCACAGCACCTCGCTGTCCTCGGAGTTCGACGCCGATGCGAGATTGAGAAGGAGCGCGAAGCTGATGGGAAGTTCGGCCCGAGGCGGCTGGCCTAAATGGATGTGCCAGACGGGGTTCATCAGGTGCGGCGCCGGCTCCTCCTTCGGGAAGGCTGCGAGATGGCCGACATATTCATCCACCGCGCGCGGGATGACGTCGAAGTATAGCCGCTTCGCCTTTCTCGGGCTCTGAAACATGTAGAGCGACAGGCTCTCGGGCGGCGCATATTTGAGCCATTCCTCGATGGTGAGGCCGTTGCCGCGCGACTTTGAAATCTTCTCGCCGTTCTCGTCGAGAAAGAGTTCGTAGTTGAAACCTTCCGGCTGCTGGCGTCCGAGGATGCGGCAGATATGACCGGAGAGACGAACGGAATCGATCAGGTCCTTGCCGGCCATCTCGTAGTCGACGCCAAGCGCGGCCCAGCGCATGGCCCAATCCGCCTTCCATTGCAGCTTGCAATGGCCGCGCGTGACGGGGACTTGGGTGAACTTCCCCGTGTCGGGGTCCTTGTAGAGGACGGTGCCCGCGGCGACGTCGCGATCGACGATAGGCACCTGAAGAACCTTGCCGGTGGTCGGGGAGATCGGCAGGAACGGGCTGTAGGTGGCGCGACGTTCCGGCCCGAGGGTAGGCAGAATCACGTCGCGGATCGCCTCGTAGTTCTCCAGCGCCTTCAGGAGTGTCACGTCGAACCGGCCGGAGATGTAGCAATCCGTCGCTGACATGAACTCGTAGTCGAAGCCGAAGGCATCGAGAAAGGCCTTGAGCCGTGCATTGTTGTGCTGTCCGAAGCTTGGATGCTCGCCGAAAGGATCGGGGACCTGGGTCAACGGCTTGCCGAGATGCTCCGCAAGCATCTCCTTGTTCGGCACGTTGTCCGGAACTTTGCGCAAGCCGTCCATGTCATCGGAGAAGCAGATCAGACGCGTCGGCACCTTGTCCTCGGTGAGCACGCGGAAGGCGTGGCGCACCATGGTGGGGCGCACGACCTCGCCGGAGGTGCCAATGTGCGGAAGGCCCGAGGGCCCGTAACCCGTCTCGAAAATGATGGCGCCGGTCGGCTTCGGAATCCGCTTCATGCGGCTCAGCACCTTGCGCGCCTCTTCGAACGGCCAGGCCTTGCTCACATGAGCATGGGCGAGCAGCTCCGAATTCACTTCCACCGGCGCCTGCCCCTGCTTCGCCCGCGGCTGCGACGCGCTGGCGGCAGGGATGCTTGCCTCAGCCTGAGGTTCGGCTTTGGGCCGCTTGGTGATTGGAGGGCGGGTCATGGTGGAGCTACGTCCAGGGAATGTTTGGAGCGAGTATCGGGGACAAATTTCACAGATTCCTGAATGGCGCTAGTATTAAGGCTCTTAACTGGGGTGGCGTCGTCACACGCCAGCGCGGGTCGAGGGATTTCGGCGCTTGCCGCGCCAGCCGCAATTTTCTACGGTCCCGCTCCTTTCCGATCCCAATCCTTAATCCGAGGGGCCGCACATGACCGAGCCTTTGAACCATCACGCAGCGCTGATCTATGTGATGGTCACGATGTCGGCCGTGGACCGCACTATGAACGATGCGGAGCTGGCGCGGATCGGCGAGATCGTCTCCAACCTCCCGGTCTTCGACGACTTCGATCAGGAAGACCTGGTGGCGACAGCCGAAGCCTGCGGCAATATCCTGAGCGACGACGGCGGGCTCCAGCGCGTGCTGAGGCTTATCAAGGAGGGGCTGCCTAAGAAGCTGAGGGAGACCGCCTATGCCGTGGCGCTGGAGGTAGCGGCGGCCGATCTCGACGTAAGGCCCGAAGAAACGCGACTCATCGAGCTGCTCCGGGATACCCTGGATCTCGATCAGATCACGACTGCGGCCATCGAGCGCGGCATCCGGGCCCGCAATATGGTGCTCTAAAACACCTTGGTTACGAAGGGTCTCGGAACGCAGACCGCATCCAGCCGTTTCTAGTATAGTCGCGCCTGTGAATGGCGGCGACTTAAGGCCTTTAAAGGAGGATTTCTAAGATGTTGGGTCTGGGCAATGCGCCGCGTAGAGCTTCCAGTTACGTGCCCGATACGAGCGAGCTTCACGATCAAATCAATAGTCTGACGAGCTATGTGCAAGAGCTGGCGCATAGCTTTGGACGCGGCGCCAGTCGCGGCTATGGCAATGCGCGCGGCTACGCCTCCGAGACGGCCCACGACGCGGAAGAGGTCATGAAGGACAATCTTGCCGCCTCGATGCTGCTCGCAGTCGGCGTCGGCGTCCTGATCGGCTATTTCGTCCGTCGCGGCACGGAATAGCGTCTCACTTTATTGAGCGAGCTTCACGGCGCCCGTATAGAGCGCGCCGCCGAGGACGCATGGCAGCGTGATATAGGCTTGACCGAGAGCGGTTGCGGCAACGCATCCCGTCGCAATGGCGATGGAGCCCGCCGTGGCGCCCTTGGTCATGCCGGCCTCATTGGACATCTGGCGTCTCTGGGCATCCTCGATCGCGCCGAACTGATCCTTACGAATCTTCTCAGATTCAAAAATCTCGGCGGCGGCGATGACGTCCTGGAGCGGCTGCGCGATGTCCTCGGGCTGCCGCTCATATTCGGCGCGGTAGAGCTTGATCAACTCGCGATCGCGCTCGGCATAGGACGCAAGCGTCCATTTCGCGGTGCCCCCGGTCGTTATCTTCTCAACCGCGCTCGGATCGCTGCCCCATCCTGAAAAGATTTTACCGAAGGAGAAGGAAGAATCCTTCTTGTTCTTCGACCAGCGTAGCGCCTGCATGATTCGGACGACGGGTTCGTGCTGGCCGGTGGCGACGTAATATCCCCAAAGCGCGTAGATGCCGGGCGAGCCGCCGTGATCGAGCTCAAGCTCCATCAAGGTCGGGCGCTTCCCGCTCAGGAAATCATCGATGAGGGGGCGGCGGAGTGGCGTGCGCGGCGAAATTTTCTCGAGCATTTCGCGCCAATCGGGGCGGGCCGAATAGACAATCGCTCGAATGATGAAACCCTGCTCCTTGTCGGGCAGCGGCAACATCTTGGTGACGAGCGAGGACCCCTGCTTCGGATTGCTCCCCAGCACGCCCGCGATAAAGCCGGTACAGAACCAAGCCTTTTCCTCGTCACCGAAGAGACCGTAGGCGTTCATCGCCTGGACGGCTGCGGGGACCATCGAAGGGTTGCGGTGCTTCCGGTAGTTCGACACCCAATCCATCAGCTTCTCCGTGGTGGAGAAGGCCGCCGGGGGCTGCGGCGATGCGGGTGGACTGGGCGATGCCTCAAGAGCAGGCGCTTCGCTCGGCTGCGTCGTGACATAGGCGGGCTGAAACGAGGGTTGCACCGGTGCTGGGGCGGGTGTCTGCACCTGCTCGGGCACTGCCACCGGCGCTTGCGGCGGGCCCAAAAGCTGCGGTGGCGTCTGCTTCACAATGGTGGTCGAGCGCGGCAGCACGCCGGTCGCATTGTCGCTCTGCGCGGCGCAGGCGCCTGCTAGGCCGACAACGCCGGAGACGGCGAGCGCAATGAACGCAGCGATACGCATGCCATCAGCTTCCTACCCCCCGGCCCCAGCGTGATGACGTTTACTTAAACATGGTTAACGCCGCAGGCCTTGCGGCGAGCGGGAAACATGATGATTGTCAATTGCTTCGTGGCAATTTAAGGGCCGAAGGCGTTAACCATAATGCAAGTTAACGGCCTTGCCCCAAACCATACCCGCCGCCGGGCGAAATAATGTCCGGCCGTCCGTTCCAAGCTCGCGTCTGGACGGACGGCCGGGGCCTCGCATACGCCGCTAGGGAGCACCTTTTCAGGTTTGCGAGGTTAACCGCGAACAATGTGCATCTCCTGGGTCACGGGCATTTGAGTCATCAAAAACGTCATGGCCTAGCGGTCAGGGCTGAAAGAGCCGGCAACCGCCTTCAACTGCGTCAACGGTTGGGCCTGCCGACCGGCGACGCGCTTGCCGAGCACCAAGGTAAAATTCGGATTCTGCTCCTTCCGGGCGACCTTAATCACAGCATCGCCAGCGGCTCGAACAGGCGCGCCGTTTTGAGGGGCCCAGCGTCCAGTGCCTCAAAGCCGACATCGGCGACGAGGCTCATCACCAGCTGCTTCTCCGGCCCATCGGGGCCGGCGACGAACATGGCTGCACGCCCTTCCGGGAAGCGCGGCTTGGCCATGACATCCACCCCGACGGTGTA
>NZ_JBPCOU010000051.1:0-24183 GCF_050999895.1 Methyloceanibacter sp.
TATTGCCCCTTGCTGCCGAACCCAGTCCTCCGTTCCCCTCGCCATGGTTGCTTCAGCTTCCATTCCTCCCTTTTGCCTCTCTGGCCCTCCGCCGCGCCCATGCAGCGCGCCATCATGGCGGGCGACGCCGAGACGGGCATCGCCATCATGCGCATGGATGAAGGCCTCGATACCGGGGCCGTTTGCCTCGAAAAGCGCATCCCCATCGCGGCCGACACGACCGCGGGCGAGCTGCATGACAAGCTTGCGTCCCTCGGCGCCGATCTCATGGTCGAGGCGCTCGCGGAGCTGCAAGCTGGAACGCTGCATTGCCGCGCGCAAACCGAGCGGGGAATCACCTACGCGAACAAAATCATGGCGGGGGATACGCGCATCGACTGGTCCCGGTCAGCTCTCGACCTGCACAATCTCATTCGCGCCCTGTCGCCGCATCCCGGCGCGTGGTTCGAACTCGCGGTCAACGGCAAGAGCGAACGCGTCAAAGTCTTGCGCAGCGGCGTGGTTGAAATGTTAGGCACGCCGGGAACGCTGCTCGACGATCGTCTGACCATCGCCTGCGGCGACGGCGCGGTGCGCCTCGTCGAGATCCAGCGCGCCGGCAAAAAGCCGATGTCGGCGGACGAGTTTCTGCGCGGCGCGAAGCTTAGGCTAGGCACGAGGCTCGGTTAGACGCCATGCCCCGCTTCAAGCTCACCATCGAATATGACGGCACGCCCTATGTCGGCTGGCAGGTGCAGGAGAATGCAGCCTCCGTCCAGGGCCGACTCGCTGCCGCGCTTAAGGCATTCTCAGGCGAGGATGCCATTCCGCGCGGCGCCGGCCGCACCGATGCCGGCGTGCATGCGCGGGGCCAGGTTGCCCATGTCGATCTCGCCAAGGACTGGGCGGAAGAGAAAGTCCGCGACGCCTTGAACGCGCAAATCCGGCCCGATCCGATCAGCGTCCTGTCCTGCATCAAGGTCGCGGACGATTTCGATGCGCGCTTCTCGGCCAAAGCGCGGCACTATCTCTATCGCATCGTCGCCCGCCGCAGTCCGCTCGCGCTCGACCGCGATCGCGCCTGGGGCGTGTATCGGCCCCTGGATGCTGATGCCATGCACGATGCCGCCCAGGCGCTGCTCGGCCATCACGATTTTACCACCTTCCGCTCGACTGAATGCCAATCCGCCTCGCCTGAGAAGACGCTCGACCGCCTCGCGGTATCGGCCGCGGGCGAGGAGATCAGGATCGAGGCCTCGGCCCGCTCCTTCCTGCACAATCAGGTGCGCTCCATGGTGGGATCGCTCAAGCTTGTCGGCGAGGGGAAATGGCAGGCCCGCGATCTTGAGGCAGCGCTCGCGGCGAAGGACCGGAGCGCCTGCGGCCCCGTCGCGCCGCCTTACGGCCTCTATCTCGTGAGGGTGGACTACTGAAAGCCGGGAAATCGGGGGTTTTCGTTCGCCGTATGGACAGGCTTCGCGCCCTAGAGTAGGAGCGGGGACGCTCCGGCGCCGTTACCTCCAGCCTCGCGAGAGGGCTCATGATCAGGCGCATCGCCACGGTGGGCGGGCTTACGCTCGTTTCGCGCCTTACCGGCTTTCTTCGCGACATCGTCATGGCGGCGGTGCTGGGCGCCGGCCCGATCGCCGATGCGTTCTTTGTCGCCTTCCGACTGCCCAATCATTTCCGCGCCATCTTCGCCGAGGGTGCCTTCGCCGCGGCGTTCGTGCCGGCCTATGCGCGCACGCTCGAGCAGACCGGCATCGATGCGGCGAAGCTCTTTGCCGACCGCATCGCCGCCGCACTGATCGCCCTCAATCTTCTTCTGCTCGGCATTGCGCTTGTCTATACGCCCGAGGTCGTCGGCCTGCTCGCGCCTGGGCTTGCCGATGATCCGACCCGCTTCGATCTCGCGGTCGCGCTGACGCGCATCACCTTCCCCTATCTCGCCCTGGTGTCGCTCGAGACTCTGCTTGCCGGGGTCCTTAACGCCAACAACAGATTCGCCACCGCGGCCGCGGCACCGATCTTCCTCAATTTCTCGCTCATCGCCACGCTGCTGCTGACGCCGTTCTTCGCGGACGCCGGCCACGCCGCCGCCTGGGGCGTGCTCATCGCCGGTGTCGCCCAGGTCGTGTTCGTCGGCGTCGACGCCCAGGTCCACGGCATCGGGATCACCTTCCGCCTGCCGCGTATGGATGAGCCGACCCGCCGCTTCCTGAAGGCGCTCGGCCCCGCCGTGATCGGCGCGGGCGGCGTGCAGCTGGCGCTCTTCGCCGATACCGTGATCGCGTCCTTCCTGCCGACCGGCGCGCTCTCTGCGCTCTACTATGCCGACCGCATCAACCAGCTCCCGATCGGCGTGGTCGGCATCGCGGTTGGAACCGTTCTGCTTCCCGAAATGTCGCGGCGGCTGGCGGCGGGAGACACGATGGGCGCGGCCTCTGCCCAGGCGCGCGGCATCCAGCTTGCGCTGCTTTTGACCATCCCTTGCGCCGCCGGGGCATTGGCGGTGCCCGACCTCATCATGCGCGCGCTCTTTGCGCGTGGCGCGTTCACCGCGGAAGATGCGGCCGCGGCGGGCGCGACTTTGGCCGCCTATTCCGTGGGGCTCCTGCCTTTCGTGCTGCTTCGGAGCTTCACCGCGCCCTTTTACGCCCGCGGCGATACCGCCACGCCGGTCAAAGCCGCGCTTCTCGCCGCCGCCATCAATATCGGGCTGAAAGTCGTGCTCATGGGCCCGCTCGCCCAAGTGGGCCTCGCGCTCGCCACTGCCGTCGGCGCCTGGATCAATCTCAGCCTGCTTGCGTTCTTTTCCCGCCGTCAGGGCTTTGCCGTATCGGGTGCGGCCATCGGCGGCCCGGTGGTGAAGCTTCTGGTGTCGGGCCTCCTGCTCGGCGTGTCGCTGCTCGCCGGCTACTACGTTCTCCAAGGCGCGCTCGTCGATGCCCGCATCTTCCGCGACGAAACCATGCTCGCGCTCCTGCTCCTCCTGGGCGCCGTGGTCTATACGCTCGCCGTTTTCGTGCTGCTCGGCGGCGCGTGGTTCAAGGGCCTACTGCGGGAAGTGTCGGTTGCGGCGGATAAGGAAGCGCCGCCGGATCTGGAGCAGGCTGATCCGACCGACGATTCCGCCACGCTCCCCGACAACGAGCCGGCGCCTAAGGCTTAGTCCGCGTCTGTGTCATTGCCCGGCTTGACCGGGCAATCCAGTAATCCCGGTCGTTGTGATGATGCGAGGCCGGTGTTTACTGAATTCCCGCCTTCGCGGGAACGACAGGGTTAGAACGAAGGCGACTCTTTAGGCCGGAGATCCACCAGCTCCA
This sequence comes from Methyloceanibacter sp., assembly GCF_050999895.1. Taxonomy (GTDB): domain Bacteria; phylum Pseudomonadota; class Alphaproteobacteria; order Rhizobiales; family Methyloligellaceae; genus Methyloceanibacter. The sequence goes on from NZ_JBPCOU010000051.1 coordinate 3,306, forward strand.
CGCTTGCCACATCGATAGGGCGTCCGAGGAAGATGGCGCCGACGCGGGCGAAACGTTCCGGCGAGTCCGTGGCGAAGAAGCGTGCGCCGCCGCTCTTCCTCTCGCCGCTCGCCATGCCGCTCTCCGCCAAGGCCTTCGCGACGGCCGACGCCGTCGTTGCCGCTGAATCCACCAGCGCCACCCGCTCGCCGATGATGAGCCTGAGGGTGGCCGCGAGCACCGGAAAATGCGTGCAGCCGAGCACGAGCGTATCCGGCGCGTCCGGTCCGTCGAACAGCGCGCCGAGATAATGATGCGCGGCGGCGATGGTGACCGTGGTGTCGGTCCAGCCTTCCTCGGCGAGCGCAACGAAGACCTGGCAGGGCCGCTGCACCACGATCGCGTCGGGACTGAGCGCACCGATAGCGCGAACATAGGCGCCGCCCTTCACCGTGCCTTCCGTCGCGATCACGGCGATGCGGTTATTGCGTGTCGCGGCGACGCAGGCACGCGCGCCGGGTTCGATCACGCCGATGACCGGCACGGGCGCAAGCGCTCCCTTAAGGGCATCGAGCGCGACGGCGGAAGCGGTGTTGCAGGCGATCACCACCATCTTCACGCCCGCTTCGATCAGGAGGCGTGTTGCCTGCAGCGCGTAAGCCTGCACCGTCTCCGCGCTCTTGGTGCCATAAGGCAGCCGCGCGGTGTCACCGAGATAGACGAAGCGCTCGGCGGGCAGCCGCGCCTCCATCGCGCGCAGCACCGTAAGCCCGCCCATCCCGGAATCGAACACCCCGATCGGTCTTGGATCGCCGTCCATGGCTCAGGCGGGGGCGTCGTCGCCTGCCGGCGCGGACGCCGCGATGGCAAAATCCTCGAAATAAATATCGAGGAAGCGGCGATAGATGGCGGCGAGCTGTTGCAAATCTGTGATGCTCACCTGCTCGTCGACCTTGTGGATCGTGGTGGTGAGCAGCCCGAACTCCACCACGGGGCAGATATTCTTGATGAACCGCGCGTCCGACGTGCCGCCATCGGTGGAGAGCGTCGGCGTGCGTCCGGTGACGTCGCTTATCGCCTGGCTGAGCAGCGCATCGAGCGGTCCCGGCTCGGTGAGAAAGGCGGGGCAGGGCGGCTCGAATGCGAGCGTGTGCTCAAGCCCGCTATCCGTGAGCGCCGCTGCCACTTGCTCCCGCAGCGTCGCCTCGAGCGCCTCGGGTGTGTGGCGGTCGTTGTAGCGGATGTTGAACCGGGCGGTGGCGCTCGCCGGGATCACATTTGTCGTCGGGTTGCCGACATCGATGTTGGTCACTTCGAGATTGGACGGCGAGAAATGCGCGGTGCCGTAATCGAGCGGCGCATCGTAGAAACCGGCCAGCACCTTGATCAGCCCCTTCACCGGATTGCTGGCGAGATGCGGGTAGGCGACATGGCCCTGCACGCCGTTTACGCTCAACACGCCGTTGAGGCTGCCGCGTCGCCCGATCTTGATCGCCTCGCCGAGCTCGCGCGCGTTGGTCGGCTCGCCGACAATGCAGTGGTCGGGATGCTCGCCCGTCTCCGCCATCCAGTCGAGCACCTTGCGCGTGCCGTTGATCGCGGGCCCTTCCTCGTCGCCGGTGGTGAGAAGGCTGATGGTGCCATCCATCTCCTTCCCCGTCGCCTTGACGTAGTCGATTGCCGCGGCGGCAAAGGCGGCGATCGCGCCCTTCATGTCCGCCGCCCCGCGGCCGTACAGGATGCCGTCGGCGATGTCGGCGGCGAAGGGCAGATGCGTCCATTGCTCGCTATCGCCCGGCGGCACCACGTCGGTATGGCCGGCGAAGCAGATATGCGGCGCGCCGTCGCCGATGCGGGCATAGAGATTGTCGATTGCGGGCGTGCCCTCCTCGGTGAAGTGCAGCCGCTCGCAGGTAAAGCCGGCCGCCGACAGCACCTGCGCCAGCGCTTCCAGCGCGCCGGCATCGAAGGGCGTGATGCTTGGGCAGCGGATCAACGCTTGCGCGATCTCGACCGCGCTGTCTCCGACATTGCTCATAGCGATGGCCCGGACGGCTGCGCCTCGGTTCGAAGGGAAGATTGCAGGATCGCGATCTTCTGCCAGATCTTGCGGCTCAAATTGGTTGCGAGCATCTCAATATCGTTAACCGCGGCGACGATCACCGGATCGTCCAAGGTCTGCGCATAGAGTGCCGCGACCTGCCGCAAAGCGAAAGCATCTCGCTGCAATAGTCTAAATAGCGGCCAAGCTCAAAGACTGTCATGTCCCGCTTCGGCGACGCGGCAGTCGGACTTTCGCTGCCGATCGTCAGGCTCGGATCCTTGGTGAGCTGGTGCATGTCGATGACGTGGATCAGCGAGCGCAGCTGATGTAGCGGAGCTCATTGGAGATGTTGCTGGAGAAGGTGACGCCGAGCTGGTAGGCGAGCGCCGGCCCGAGGCCGTAGAGCGGATATGACCGCTTCACGATGAGCGCCGCGGACACCCAAAGCAGAACAGCGAGTGCGAGCCATCCCATTGCACGCTCGGTCTCGGTTCCGCCGGTGGAGTGGAACATGCCGAACCACAGGAATGACAACGCGAGCTGGATGGCGAACATGATCGCGACGCCGAGCCAGAACGCGCCCCTCCCGATGCGGCTGCTAAAGCCGGTCAGAAGGTGCAAGGCCATGGCGCCGTGCTCCCGGCAACGCCCTCCCTTGAGGGCGCGGTCTTACCGCGCGAGCGGATCGGGCCCATAGCGGTTCGGAACGGTGGTGCCCTTGAGGATGCCGAGCTCGACCAGGAACCAGAGGCCGACGGCAAGCATGACGAGGCTCGAGATCCAGCCGAGCGTATTGGGCTGCTCCGGCGTTCCGGTCATGCCGAAAAGCTGGAGAAAGTTCACGAGCAGGACCGGCACGAGGCCGTAAAGGGCGGTTTTGCCGGGCTTGTCGCGGTCCTGGAAGCGCTTCGCCGCGATTGCGTAGGCCGGATAGAAAAGAGCGAGCGTGACAAGCGTGATCAGGATCGCGCCGAGCGTCGTCATGCCGAACAGCGAAGCGATCAGGATCCCGAAAACGATGCTGATCACCGCGAGCGCGATCGAGCCGATCCAGTATTTCGCCCGGTTGATGCGCCCGTCGAATGACGTGAAAAGATAGCCGAAATCCATTGTCCCCTCCCTTGCCGGCCAGTTGGCCAGGTCGCCCCCGTCACGGCACCTCTTGTAGAGCGGAAGGAACGGCTTGCGAAGCGGCAACTGTCACAGGCGAGCATCTTCCTGTGGAACGCCGAGCGGGTCGGGCCCGTAGCGGTTAGGGCCCTGCGTGCCCTTCAGGATGCCGAGCTCGACCAGAAGCCAGAGGCTGATGCCGACCACCACGAGATCGAAGATCTGCAAGATCAGCGCTCGGGTTCTCTGGGTCGAGATAGCCGAAGGTCCGGAGGAGATTGGAGCTTACTAGAGGCACAATGCCGAACAGCGCCAGGACGCCGGGCTTATTGCGATCCTGGAAGCGCTTCGCCATCACGGCGTAGGAGGGATAGAGCAGCGCCAGCGCTAGCGCGATGGTAAAGGCGGTCGGAGACACCATTGCGAGGATCAGCAGAATCCCAGCGGCCCCCGCCACGACGAGACTGAAGAGCAGAAATTTCCAGTCCATCGGCCCTCCTGATCCCCGCGCGTGTCTAATCCCTGAGCAGCTCGTTGATTGAGGTCTTGGCGCGGGTGCGCTCGTCGACGGTCTTGACGATCACGGCGCAATAAAGCGACGGCCCCGGCGCGCCGTCGGGCAGCGGCTTGCCCGGCATCGTGCCCGACACCACGACGGAATAAGGCGGCACGCGCCCGTACAGAATCTCACCCGTCATGCGGTTCACGATCTTGGTCGACTGCCCGAGATAGACGCCCATCGAGAGCACCGAGCCTTCGCCCACGATCACGCCCTCGGCGACTTCGGCGCGCGCGCCGATGAAGCAATTATCCTCGATGATGACCGGGTTCGCCTGCAACGGCTCGAGCACCCCGCCGATGCCTGCGCCCCCGGAGAGATGCACGTTCTTGCCGATCTGGGCGCAGGAGCCGACCGTGGCCCAGGTGTCGAGCATGGCGCCGCTGTCGACCCGCGCGCCGAGATTGACGAAGCAGGGCATCAGCACCGCCCCCGGCGCGACATAGGCGGAGCGGCGCACCACAGCGCCGGGCACCACACGGAAGCCGGCTTCCTTGAAGTCCTTCGTCTTCCAATCCGCGAACTTGGTCGGAACCTTGTCCCACCACGAGCCGCCCTCGGGCCCGCCGTCGATCTTGTGCGGATCGTGCAGGCGGAAGGAGAGCAGGATCGCCTTTTTCAGCCATTGATTGACGATCCAGTTGCCGCCGACCTTCTCCGCGACGCGCAGCTCGCCTTTGTCGAGCAGATCGAGCGTCTCGCCCACCGCGTCGCGCACCACGCCCTTGGTCTCCGGCGTGATCTCATGCGCGTGCTCGAAGGCGCTCTCGATGAAAGTCTTGAGATGGTCATAGGTCATGCGCGCGCGATGCTCTCCAAGTTCAGGCGATGTAGCAAAGAGGGGCAACTCGCTTTTCGCTCCCCCCTTGAGCGGGACGAGCGACGATCTCGGCGAGAAAGGCGGTCAGAGCATCGGTGCGGTGATGAATATGGGCCGGCAGCTCCGCCCAACCGGCGATGGCCTGATGCTCCGGATGTGGCGTCGGTGCGCAGTCGACCAGAACCGTCGTCATGCCGAGCCGATGCGCGGTCGCGAGATTGTGCGGCAGATCGTCGAACATGGCGGCGCCGGCGGCAACGATATCGTGGGCCTTGAAGAAGCGTTCATACGCCTCGCGCATCGGCTTCGGGTAGATGTACTCCAAAGCGTGGATGTCGAAGATGTCCTCGAAATGATCGAGCAGCCCGAGCCGCGCCGAGACGGCTTCCGCGTGCTTGCGCGAGCCGTTGGTGAAGATGAATTTCTGCCCCGGCAGCGCATCGATGGCCGCGCCAAGGTCCGGCGCCGCTTCCACCACGCCGAGATCGATGTCGTGCACATAATCGAGAAAGCTGTTCGGGCAGATATCGTGCAGGCGGATCAGGCCAGCGAGCGTCGTGCCGTGCTCGTAGTAATAGGTCTCGCGCATGATCTGCGCCTCGGCGAGCGGAATGCTGAAACAGTTGGCGATGAACTCGCTCATGCGCCGGTCGATCTGCGCGAAGAGATTGCAGTCGGCGGGATAGAGCGTGTTGTCGAGATCGAATACCCACGTCTCGACATGGCCGAAGCCGTCTTTCGGGTCTAGAGCTTTGCTCATGCCGTTCCCTTCGCGCCGGCCCTATGCCTGCGGCGTTCGATCAAGGTGCCGGCCCCATGCTCGGTAAACAGCTCCAGCAGCACCGCATGCGGCACCTTGCCGTTCAGGATGACCACGGCCTCGACGCCTTCGGCGATCACGTCCAAGCAGCCTTCGATCTTCGGGATCATGCCGCCTGAGATCGTGCCGTCCTCGATTAGGGCCTGCGCCTCCGCGGTCGTCAGCGACTTGATCAGCTCGCCGTTCTTGTCGAGTACGCCCTTGACATCGGTCAGCAGCAGAAGGCGCTTAGCCTTCAGCGCGGAGGCGAGCGCGGCGGCGAAAGTGTCGGCGTTGATGTTGAGCGTCTCGCCGTCGGGTCCGACGCCGATCGGGGCAATCACCGGAATCAGGTCGGAGTGGAGAAAGACCTCGATGACATGCGGATCCACGGCGGCGGGTTCGCCGACGAAACCGAGATCCATGACGGTCTCTATATTGGAGTCGGGATCGCGCCAGAGCCGTTCCAGGCGCTTCGCCCGCATCAGATTGGCGTCTTTGCCGGAAATGCCGACCGCCCGGCCGCCCTGGCTGTTGATGGCGGTGACGATCTCCTTATTGACGGAGCCGGCGAGCACCATTTCCACGACCTCCATCGTCTCACGGTCGGTGACGCGAAGGCCGCCTTTGAATTCGCTTCTGATATTGAGCCGCTCCAGGAGCGAGCCGATCTGCGGGCCGCCGCCATGCACGACGATGGGGTTTACCGCGGCCTGCTTGAGAAGGACGATATCGCGCGCGAAATTCTGCGCGAGCATGGGGTCGCCCATGGCGTGGCCGCCATATTTCACCACCACGGTCTTGCTGTCGTAGCGCTGCATATAGGGCAGCGCCTCCGACAGCACCTTGGCGTTGGCATGGATGGCCGCCAGGATCTCGGCCTGCTCCACCGTTTGTCCGGACGGCGTCCGCTCTTTCGTCTTCACGGGAGATGCTTTCGTCTTGGCCACTGCGCCTTATAGCGGCGCTATGGCTCAGGGCACAACGCCGTTTGGCGCCAGTGAGGCCACCGCGGCGCGAAGCTCAGGGATGCCCATGCCGGTGCGCGCGGAGGTGACGAGCACCTGCGGGTAGGCGGCAGGGCGCTTTCCAAGCTCGGCCTCGACCTTCGCCACGGTCTCCTCGAGCTCCGTCTTTTTCGGTTTGTCGGCCTTGGTCAGCACGGCCTGGTAGGACACCGCCGCCTCGTCAAGCAACGTCATGGTTTCCTTGTCGTTGGGCTTGAGCCCGTGCCGGGCATCGATGAGCAGGAACACCCGCTTCAGCTCGCGGCGCCCGCGCAGATATTCGCGGATCAGCCGGGTCCAGCCTTTCACGGCGGCCTTCGACACCCGCGCATAGCCATAGCCCGGCATGTCCACGAGATAGAGCTCGGCGTCCTTGCCAAGAGTGAAGAAGTTGAGCTCACGCGTGCGTCCGGGAGTGACGGAGACGCGCGCGAGGCTTGTTCTGCCCGTCAGCGCGTTGATCAGGCTCGACTTGCCGACATTGGAGCGGCCCGCAAAGGCGATCTCCGGCCGCCCGTCTTTGGGCAAGTCGTCGATGCTGACGACGCCTTTGACGAAAATGCAGGGGCTCTTGAACAGCGCCTCGCCGCGTGCAAGCTCCCCCGCCGTGGTGTCTGAGCTATCCATGGGCATCGCAGCGGAGCGCCCGCGAAACTACCCTTTCGTCTCGGTTCGCTCGCGCGCTGTTTGCGCCTCGTCTTCGGCTTCCCCCCCATCGGCGTTTTCCGCTCGCGAGCGGACCCCGGCACGCTTGGCGCGCCGCGCCTGCTTGGCGGCCTTCTTCGTCTCGGTCTCAACCGGCGTTGTGACGACGGGCTTCTTCCGCTTGATGCCCAGATTCTCCATGAGCGGAATTTCCACGCCCTGCCGCGCCATGATGATGGCCTGTTGCAGCACGGACAGGAAGTTGTTCCAGGCCCAGTAGATCACGAGCCCCGCCGGGAAGCTCGCCAGCAGGAAGGTGAAGAACACCGGCATCCAGGCGAAGATCTTCTGCTGCACGGGGTCGGGCGGCGCAGGGTTGAGCTTCATCTGCACCCACATCGTGAGGCCCATGATGAGCGGCCAAACACCAATAATCAGGAACGCGGGCGGGTCCCAGGGGATGAGCCCGAACAGATTGAAGATGCTAGTCGGGTCGGGCGCCGACAGGTCGTGGATCCAGCCGAAGAACGGCGCGTGCCGCATCTCGATTGTGACGAACAGCACCTTGTAGAGCGAAAAGAACACGGGGATCTGCACGAGGATCGGCAGGCAACCCGAAGCCGGGTTCACCTTTTCCTTCTTGTACATCTCCATCATCGCCTGCTGCATGCGGACGCGGTCGTCGCCGTAGCGCTCCTTGAGCCGCTGCATCTCGGGCGCGAGCAATTTCATCTTGCTCATCGAGACATAGGACTTGTTGGCGAGCGGGAAGAGGACGAGCTTGATGAGCACCGTGACGATCAGGATCGCCACGCCGAAATTGCCGACCAGCTTGTAGAAAAAGTCGAGCGCGTAAAACATCGGCTTGGTCATGAAATAGAACCAGCCCCAGTCGATCAGGAGGTCGAATTTCGGGATGGAATATTTCTGCGCGTAGCCGTCGACGACATTGACCTCCTTGGCGCCGGCGAACACGCTGCCCTTGACCTCGGCGGTGGCGCCGGGCGCGACCGTGACGGCGCCCATGAGATAGTCGGTCTGGAACCGCTCGCGGCCGTCGACCTGCGAGCCGGAAAATTTCGCGTCGAACGCCTTGCCTTGCTCGGGCACGACGGCGGCGCTCCAATATTTGTCGGTGATGCCGACCCAGCCGCTATTGCTTTTGAAGGTTTCCGGAGGGTCCTCGACCGCGTTGGCGTAGCTGATTTCCTGGAGGCCGTCGTCGACCACGCCGATCAGGCCCTCATGCAGAATGTAGAACGCCGCAGAATGCGGCTGGCCGTGACGGGAGACGAGCCCGTAGGGATAGACCGTGACGGCGTCGGTGCCGGTGTTGTTCACCCGATCCTCGATCGTGAATATGTATTTGTCGTCGATCGCGATCGTGCGGATGAAAACGAGGCCTTGGCCGTTGTCATAGGTGAGGGTGATGGGCGAGGTGGGCGTCAGTCTTGCCGCGGCGTCCGCCTTCCACACCGTGTCGCTGTTGGGCAGCGCCTGAGTCTGTCCGGGAGCCCCGACGAAGCCGTGCTCCGTATAGTAGGCGCCGGGCGTTCCCGCCGGCGACAGGAGCACGACGTTCGGACTGTTTGGCTCGACCGTCACCCGGTAGTCTTTGAGGGTTAGGTCGTCGATGCGCGCGCCTTTCAGCGAGATCGATCCGACAAGACTCGGCGTCTCGATCGGAACGCGCGGCGAGCCCTGGAGCGCTTCCTCGCGCGAGGCTGCCGCGGCGACTTCGCTGGGCAGCGCCGGCGCGCCGGTTCCCGGTGTTGCCGGCGTGGCGGGGCCGGCGTCTGGTTTAGACGGCTGCCCCGGCTGGGTCTGCTGTTGCGTGGTTTTCGGAGCGGGCGGCTCGGTCGCCGGCACGAAGAAAAACTGCCAGGCAAAGAGCACGACCATCGACAGGACGATTGCAAGAAGGAAGTTGCGGTTATTATCGTCCATGTCGGTTCAGCGAGTGTCCGTTCAGCTCAGAGCCCGGGTCGTTGCGAAGGGCGGGGGGTGGAGACAAGTCTGATTCGCGTACGGGTCGTCAGCGCTTCTTCGCCGCGGCGGGCTCATGCACCTTCGCGAGTGCGCGTTCGAGATCCCCGATCAGCTCGGTGAAGCGCCGTTGTAGCGTGCCAGCCCGCGCGATCAAAACATAATCATAGCCTTTTGCGGCATGCTGGGGCGCACTCAGGCGCACGGCCTCTTTCAAGCGCCGCCGTGCCCGATTGCGGATGACGGCGCCGCCCAGAGTCTTCGTGGCGGTGAAGCCGAAGCGCGCAAGATTGTCACATCCGGGTGCGGAATCGGCACGCGGCCGCGCTTGCAGCACCAAAGACGGCGTGGTGAAGCGCGTGCCGCCGCGGACAAAGAGGAATTCGCTGCGATTTTTGAGGCGTCCGATCGCCGTCACCCCTGAGCCAGGGCTGGTCTCGCTCAAGCCGACAGACGCTTACGTCCTTTGGCTCTGCGCCGCGCGAGCACTTTCCGGCCGGCCTTGGTCGCCATGCGCGCTCGAAAGCCGTGCCGCCGCTTGCGGACTAGTCTCGACGGCTGAAAGGTGCGCTTCACGGAAATTCTCCAAGGCTTGCAAAGATTGGCGGCTTATAAGGGGTTAGGGGGCTCCAGTCAATCGCACGCCAATTCCTGCCGGGGCATCGGAAAGGCCTGAACCTATCACATCTGGTGACGTGGCATCACGATAGCGGGAAAGCGGGTTTCGCCTGGCCCGCGAAGGTCTACTTAGACGGAGCGGCACGAAGGAGGCCCTTGCCCATGCCCACGATTGCTGAACAGGCGGGTGCCGTCGCGTGGTTGAAGCGGCTCTGGCCGCTGATTCTCATCGCTGCCGGCGGCGCCTTCGTGTTCGCGATGGGCTGGCATCATTATCTGACCCTCGAATCCCTCGCCGAGCGGCGCGACAGCCTCCAGGCCTTCATCGCCGAGAACATGGCCTTGGCGGTCGTGGGCTTTGTCGCCCTCTATGCCAGTTCGGTGGCGCTTTCGCTCCCGGGCGCCGCGGTCCTGACGCTGGCGGGCGGGTTTCTCTTCGGCTGGTTCTTCGGCGGCATCTTGTCGATTGTCGGTGCGACGATCGGCGCCACCGCCATCTTCCTCATCGCCCGCACCGCCCTCAGCGACGTCCTTGCCGCGCGCGCGGGGCCTTGGCTGGCGCGGCTGCGCAAGGGCTTTCAGGAAGATGCGTTCAGCTATCTTCTCTTTCTCCGCCTTGTCCCGCTCTTCCCGTTCTGGCTGGTCAATCTCGCGCCGGGCCTGCTCGGCGTCAGCCTGCCGGTCTATGTCGGCGCCACTGTGCTGGGCATCATCCCCGGAACTTTTGCCTTTTCCCTCGCGGGTAAAGGTCTCGACAGTCTGATCGCGGCGCAGCAAGCTGCCCACCAATCCTGCCTTGCCAAGTTGGGTACGGATGGCCAAGAGTCGTGTCCCTATGCACTCGATTCGGGGGCATTGCTCACGCCGGAGCTGATTGCTGCCCTGGTGGCGCTGGGCGTGGTCGCGCTCATTCCGGTCGTGATTAAACGGTTCAGGCGGGCACCCTCCGCCTGATGTCAGAGGGAAAGGGTGGAATGGAAGAGGTTCTGAAGCCCGACCTCTGCGTTATCGGTGCGGGCTCAGGCGGCCTCTCTGTCGCAGCCGCGGCGGCGCAATTCGGCGTGCCTGTCGTGCTGATCGAGAAGGGCCGCATGGGCGGCGACTGTCTCAACTATGGCTGCGTCCCCTCCAAGGCTCTGCTTGCCGCCGCGAAACGCGCCGAAGCCGTGCGCACCGCCTCTGCCTTCGGCGTCGAGGTGATCGAGGCGCAGCTCGACCATCGCGCCGTGCACGATCACGTCCATGGCATCATCGCCGCGATCGCGCCGAACGATTCCGTCGAGCGCTTCACCGGCCTCGGCGTGCGCGTGATCCAGGCGCACGCGAGCTTCCTCGACAAGAATACGGTCGAGGCTGGCCGCGTTCTCGTCTGCGCCCGCCGCTTCATCATCGCCACGGGCTCGATGCCCTCGATCCCGCCGATCCCCGGTCTCGACGAGATTCCCTATTTCACCAACGAGACGATTTTCGACATCTCCGAACGCATGCAGCATCTCATCGTGCTTGGCGGCGGTCCCATCGGCGTCGAACTCGCGCAAGCCCACCGCATGCTCGGCGCTCATGTCACGATGATCGATGCCGGGTCGTTTCTCTCCCGCGACGATCCCGAAGCCGTCGCCGTCATCCTCAAGCGCCTGGAAGATGCGCAAGTGGCGCTGCATGCAAACACCCGCGTCGAGCGTGTCGAGCGGGCGGTGCAGGGGGTTGCCGTTCATGTGCAGAAAAACGGCGACACCGAGATCATCAAGGGGACGCACCTTCTTGTCGCCACCGGACGCAAGCCCACCGTCAAGTCGCTCGGGCTGGAGCGAGCCGGCATCAAGTTCAGCGCCGACGGCATCAAGGTGAACGATCATCTCAAGACCGCCAACCGCCGTGTCTATGCCATCGGCGACGTCGTCGGCGGCGCGCAGTTTACGCACCTCGCCAACTACCACGCCGGCATCGTCATTCGGAACGCGCTGTTCCGTTTGCGCCCGCGCGCGAGCGCAGCACTCATCCCGCACGTCACCTTTACCGAGCCCGAGCTCGCGCAAATCGGCATGACGGAGGCGGAAGCCCGCAAGAAGCATCGCCGCTTGCGCATCCTGCGCTGGCCCTTTACCGAAAACGACCGCGCCCAGGCCGAGCGCGAAACGGACGGCTTCATTAAGGTTATCTCCAGGCCAAACGGGACCATCCTCGGCTGCACCATCGTTGGCGCTCATGCCGGCGAGCTTCTCCAGCTCTGGATCATCGCCATGTCCAAGGACATGCGCGTGGGCGATATCATGAATTTCGTCCTGCCCTATCCGACCTTTTCGGAGATATCGAAACGCGTGGCTTTGACCTATTATCAGCCCACTTTGACGAAGCGCTGGCTCAGGAGCATCATCGCCTTCCTGCGCCGTTTCGGATAGCGAAGCGCTTCGGCATCCGCTCTCAAGGCCAAAACGAGCCCTTCATTTGCGAGTCTTCAGTTGAACGACGCGTTGCAGCTCCCGGAAGGCAAGCCGAAGCCGAGTGTCCCGCGCCATCCGGGCTTGTCGGCGAAGCTCCTTCTGCTCACCCTTCTCTTCGTCATGCTGGCCGAAGTGCTCGTCTTCGTGCCGTCGGTCTCCAATTTCCGTCGCCAATGGCTGGAAGAGCGCCTCGCCGCGGCGCAAATCGCCTCGCTCGCCGCCGAGGCGGCGCCCGGCGGACAGCTGCCGAAGTCGTTGCGGGACGAGGTGCTCACCAATGCCATGGTCAAGGCGATCGCGGTGAAACGCGCGGATTCGCGCCAGCTCATTATAGAGATGGACATGCCGGCCGAGATCCACGCCTCCTACGACCTGCGTGGCGCGTCATGGCTGAGCCTGATCGCCGATGCCCTCTTGGTCTATGTCACGCCCGAAGACCGCGTGATCCGCGTCGTCGGCGAGCCGGGCTTCAACGAGGGCGAGTTTATCGAGGTGGTGATGGGCGAGGCGCCTCTCAAGGCCGCGATGATCCGCTATGGCCTCGACATTCTGGCTCTCTCCATCCTCATCTCGATCATCACCGCGGCGCTCGTCTATCTTGCGCTGAATGCGCTTCTGGTGAAGCCCATGACCCAGCTCACCAGGAACATCGTGCGCTTCAGCGAGCGCCCCGAAGACCCGACCCGCATCATCACGCCGTCGTCGCGCCGCGACGAAATCGGCACCGCCGAGCGCGAGCTTTCTTCAATGCAGCGCGACCTCGCCGCGACGCTGGGGCAGAAGACGCGCCTTGCCGCCCTCGGCCTCGCGGTCAGCAAGATCAGCCACGACCTCCGCAACATGCTGTCGAGCGCGCAGCTTCTGTCCGATCGCCTCAGCACGGTGAAGGATCCGACGGTGCAGCGCCTCGTGCCGAAATTGATTGCGTCCCTAGACCGCGCCATCCGGCTCTGCGCGCAGACGCTCGACTACGGACAGGCGCAGGAGATCCCGCCGCGCCGCGAACGCTTTGCCCTTGCGCCCCTTGTCGGCGAGGTCGGCGACAGTCTCGGCCTGCCGCGTCCCGGCGCGATCGAGTGGATGATCGAAGTCGACCACGCGCTCGAAGCCGACGCCGACCGCGACCATCTCTTTCGCATCTTGATCAATCTTTGCCGCAACGCCGTGCAGGCGCTGGACAGCGAGGAGGGTCGGTCGGGCGAGATCGTCGTGCGCGCGACGCGACAGGGCACGGTGACGATGATCGAGATTGCAGACACAGGCCCCGGCGTGCCGGAGCGGGCGAAAGCGCATCTGTTCGAGGCATTTCAGACGGTGGCGCGCAAAGACGGCACCGGGCTCGGCCTCGCAATCGCTGCCGAGCTGGTGCAAGCCCATGGCGGCCAAATCGAGCTTGCGCGCAACGAAGGCGGCGCGACCTTCCGCGTGACCATACCGGACAGCGTGGTCGATCTCGCGCGGGCGCGCCGCCGTCGCGCTTAAGGGCCTACTGAACCTTCTTCGCTGCCGAGCTATGGCTAGGCTCGCCCTTGGCGTCCTTGCCCTTCTCGAAGGCCATCTTCTTGTATTGATCGCCGTCCTTCTTGATCTTGGTGGTCCATCCCGAATCCCACCGGATTACGGCTGAGTCCTTCTTTTCCTTCCAGGTGCCTTTCAGGCCTTCGCCTTCGCGGGTGCCTGTGGCGGTGCCGTCTTCCATCAGCATGATCTGGAACGGCTTGCCTTGGGTATCCTGCACCTCCCAGGTGCCTTGGAAGTCGCTCGCCGCGAGGCCGGCGGTGCTGCTGAGAAAAATGGCGAAGGCCCCGGCGGCGAGCGTCGCCATCGCCTTGCTGTAGAATGTCTTCATGGTCATGGTCGTTTCTCCCGGAACGCTGTTGGATCCTTATGCAACAGAAACCACCGGAAATCCCGCATCGTTCCCAAGCCTTGCCTTTGTGACGGCGACAGCTTAGGTAGGCACCAGCTCACGCGCGGAAATTAGCCGCTTTCGCGGCTCGCGTGAACAAGCCTCCCGTTTAAAGGCGGAGGCAAATGCGCCCGTAGCTCAGCTGGATAGAGCACCAGACTACGAATCTGGGGGTCGGACGTTCGAATCGTTCCGGGCGCGCCATTATTTTCCAGGTTTTTGATACCCAGTAAGGTTTAGGGCTAACGGGCGGGCTAACAATCGATCCTCTCTAATCCCGCATTCCCCGGATGAAGCACTGAGTTGCTGCCGGCCTTGGCCGATTCAGATATAAGCGAGATGGCGGCTTCGCTGGGGGTCAAATTCTATGCGTACTATCCATCCAACTTCCACAGATGACATCGCCGTAAGAGACGAGCATAGGTCGCGACCCCGCCAGGGCATTGTGGTCGGATCGAGACACCTGTTGCCCGCTTGCATCGAGCCAAATTTAATTTTCAAAACAATTAGGCGCTTGGTTGAGGTCTGCGAGGCGGCCAGCAAATGCCGAACCTTGCCAGATGCATTAGCCCCTGTTTTAGTGTTGGGACTAGGTTTCGCTCAAATCCTTCGGGGGTGACAAAAGGCGAACCGGGTTATTTCCTTTTTCATTTTCGCTACCTTGGTCTTTGCTTCCGCTAGCGCATTTGCGAAGGGACCGTACGCGCCCGCCATCCGCATTGGGGCTTGGGACGGCGGAGCTTACATAGATGATTCAACGCGGCGTTTTTCTCATTGCGTCGCTGGGACGACGTATCAATCCGGAATCTATTTCGTCGTTTCGATTAACTCCCAATATGACTGGTCAATTGGCTTCGCCCACGACTCTTGGAATTTGCAGGAGGGAGAAACAATTCCGATTGATTTGACATTCGATAACCGCGGCAGCATCCGCGTCTTTGGCACGGCCGTGAGACTCCCTGGTCAACCCGTCGTCAACTTGGTGACGGTTTCGATGCCGGACAATTCAAAGCTCATCAATTCATTTAGGCGTGCTTACGTTATGAACGCTTTGGCAAAAGGTCGTCTCTATGAGTTCAACCTGACGACAACATCACAGCTCATACCGGCTCTAGCGAGCTGCGTCTCCTCGAATGTCAACACCGCGGCGGTGCAGCCAATCAATGAGCCTGAGCCGAATGTGAGTAGCCTTAAGCCCGGGGAGTCCCCTACGTCTGAGCTTTCCCCGGAGCTTCAGATCGAGGCGATCCAGCTGGCGACCAATTTTATGTTGAAGAGCCGGCTTCCAAATCCAAGGGTCTTGGCCCGGGGAGAAACGCCCGTCGAATTTGCTTCGTTCGGAGCAGCGTGGACTTCTGATGAGGCGGTTGGTGCCGTGAAGATTATCCCTGCTGACCCCAGCATAAAGGGGATCGATGTGGCCTCCGCGGTCGCAGGCGCTGATGCGAAGGAATGCAAAGGCAAGTTTGCGTCCGGTCGCGTTAGCGAACTTGTCGATAGCGAGGTTGTCTTTAGAGGATTTTCCAGTTGCGAGGATACGGACGGAAGTCGTTCGGCACAATTTTTTGTCGTACCGCGCAAGCAGGGCGGCTTTATTATATTTTCGATAGCTTCAATGCAGGGCATGCCGTCTGGCGAAATCACCAAGGAGGAAAACCTCGTTGGTTTCCAGAAGGCAGCGTTATCCGCTAGCCAATAGTTCGATACAGCTGTTCGGTTCGACGCTTCGCTACGTTCCGCTCAGCAACAATTCTGGCACAGCATGCTCGCCACAGTTTTCGCGGCGTAAGGCTTCCCACGCTCGTTTAGGAAGCCCCGCCCTGCTAGTTCACTTGCAACGACACGCAACGAGTGTTGCCCACCCTTGGGCTTGCGCCGTCGAAGCTTGCGAGCGAGGGCGACAACCTCTGGCCTCGTGATGCTGAGGGGCTTCCTTCCCTCGCACCGTCCCTCGCACTCACGCTTGCGCTTGCGAGCCGCTGCCAGTTTCGCAACGACGCCGGCCTTCTCAAACTGAGAGATAGCCCCCAAAACCTGGCGTACCAAAACTGCCGTGGGGGTATCCTCGGTGAAAAAATCGGGTGCCGAGGCAGGGATGATTGACATGCCCAGCGACTTGAGCATGCCGTGACCGGCGAGCTGAACTGCGAGGTCGCGGGCGAATCTGTCCGGCGACTCCACGATGATAGCCCTAGCACCGTTGCTCGCCAGTCTTTGCAGCATTTGCACAAAACCTGGGCGCTGGTCGATGTGGTCAGCTCCGCTTACGGCGGCATCGTAGTACTCGGCAAGGATCGTAAACCCTGAGCCCCTGGCGAAGGCCTCGATGGCTGCTCGCTGGCGTTTATCGCTGTCCTTGTCAGCCCCTACATTGGCCGCGCTAGAGGGGCGGAGATAGGCCACCGCCGGCTTAAATGCCTTGGCCATTTCCTCTTTTTTCTCCTGCTGTTAGATACTACTCATGTTACCTAATCTTGAGAAAAGGTAACACCCCGCGCAAAGAAAATCAAGGTGGAGCCGCCATTGATAGCCCCTGTTCTCAATGGCTAACGTGTTGATTATAATGTATTTTGTGATTACCCGGACTAGCCTCCCCGTGGCGGCTGAAGGGTCGGGGTTCTATACGCTGAGAGGCATCTAAGCCATTGAAAAACAACAACAACCGCTTTTATTCCCCCATCTAAGCCATTGATTTATAAAGGGTTATAGAGCAGACTGGCCGGCTCATAGGCAAGCCCTCGCCCTTTCTCGCATCTGTCGCCCGTGCTCAGAAATCGCCCTCTCAATGTAATGTTTTGTAAAGGTCATCAGCCTGTTGCCGCGCGCATGCCTTGCAGACCGGGCCAGAACTAGTAAGCTTACTTTGGGCCATACTTTGCTGGCGTCGTCCGAGGCACTAATGTCGTCCGAGGCACTAATGAAGAGATCACGCATCGGCCTATTGATTGCGCATATCCTCGTCACCGCTGTTTTGATCGTGCAAATGGCCGGCGAGGCATCGGCCATTCAGAGGCGGCCGGGGGGTTCGAGTTCACAAGGGGCCACGTGTGGCTGCCTCTGCTACGGCAAAACCGGGTGGTGCAAGGCTTCCACGAGCAAGGAAGGCAAGTGCAGCTGCACGAAGGATTCGGTCTATCCGTGCAGCGGAACGTGTACGCAGGAAAAAATCAAAGAATAACCTGGTAGCGGCGCTGGCCTGCCAACTATTCCGGCGCCCATCACAGCCATCTCGCTCATAGGCCCAAGGCCCTCGCCCGTTCTCGCAAGACGTTCTCTCCATCAAAGCCAGCACGTCGCCTTGCAGCGGGGCCTAGGTTCTGCGTCACGCCGCCACGCTTGGCGAAGATGAGGCCCTGCGGCTTGCGCCAGTCTTTGCGGATGCGAGGGAATAGCCGCCAGGCCGATCTGCCGCCGCCCTTGAGAAGGTAGAGGCCGTCATAGGAGCGGCTATTGTATGGGCCAGGGTTGCCGCCATCGGTGGGGACCTTCAGCTTGACCGCATAATCATCCGGACGGCCAGCAATGCGCCTCACCATTCGGTAGAGCGCGGCTTGCACCTAAAGAAGCTCGTCGTTGCCGTCGACCTCGCCGGCGAGGCTTACGAGTCCCGCGCCTCGCAAATAGGCATTGGGCAGATGGAACAGCAAGTGAGCGTGTTCCACCTCGGCCATGCCGCCCGACTTTTTCTCCCGCACCCAAATTGCAGCGAGGGGGATGTCGCGGGAACGAAGCCAACGGGAGAGGGTTTCGCGAAACTCAGCGAACAATGCGCCATCGGCATCGTCGCCAGCGTCAGTTCCAACCCAATGAATGATGTAGTGGGCAACCAAGGGTAGGCCGATCGCTCTCGCGAAATCGACCGCCGCTTTTAGATTGATCAGCTGCTCAAGATTTAGGTGGGTGGTTCCGCCTAAGCGGTAGCGGGAGGCGCGCCGGCTGCCCTTCAGCGGAGGGCTATAACATATATGTGAGTCCTTTTCGGCCTTCAGCCCGCTATCGCTGCGGTATTGGCGATTTTCTGTTCCTGGGACGTTTTTTGATTGTCGAAGTTTTCGCGCATCAAGCGGCATCGCGGAACCTCTCCTCGCCTTTGGGGAGGTTGCTGACCACTAGCTTGATCGGACTTCGCCTAGATCGCTTGTTGCGAGCGAGAAGCGCCTTGAAGGCATCTCGCTTCATCGTTGCGATGCTACCGTTGTGATGCAGAAGCACGCGCGACCCGTCCAACTCGACTATTACGATTCGCCACCCGCAGCCGAGTTCCTGAAGCTCCTTTTCAGCTTCGATGTATAGCCGGACTTTGTAACCCCACAGGCGGGGCCAAATGTTTTCTTGAACGCAAGCAGGATCGCTCACGCGCGGTTCCGGCTTCAACCGCGTCAGCGGGATGTGCGAGTTGCCCTCGATGCGAATCATATTTGCGGTGGCATCGCGGTGCTCGCTGAAGCCGCAGGGCTTCCCGTGCCAGCGTTCTTCGAGGTGGCCAACCCAAACCCGACCGCCGCTAGTGGCGCTCGGCCAAACCCTGAACTTATTCCCCTCAGGCATCCTGAAGGCTGAAGGGCATCGCCAAGAAGGCGAAGGCCGCGGCCGAAGCGCGCCGCAATAATGAGCCTCTCCTTAGGCGGCGCGCATGAAAAAGAGGTGTCTATCTTGCGGCGCGCAGTTCGCTTTGAGCGGGTCCGGCAAGCGCCAGAAATACTGCCCCGAGTGCTCGAAACAGGGGATTGGAAAGGTCTGGGGTTTATCGGCCTCCAAGTCATTGAAAACAAAGGGCGCTGGGAGCGACTTTTCAGCACCCATACCCCCCCGTCGAAAGCGCAGTTTAACCATGCTGGACATACCGCCGGCCGGCGGCACGGCGCGGTGTTCTCGGTGGGTTGGCTCTCAATCCACGCGACAATCGACCGCTCTGTCCACACTCGGCGGCGGCCAAGCATGTGACCGGGCGGGAAGCCCCGTTTCGCGATCCAATTGTTGAGAGTGGTCCAGTTATTGACTAGGCCCAATTCGACCAAGTCAGGAAAGCGCAGTATAGGCTTCACGGGGCATACCTTTCCTGCCCAGTGGCTAAACCACCGGGGTTAGGAAAGGGAGGGCGCTAGTTGCCCTTCACGCCCCTTTCTCGAAAACAATTCCGGGTAGGCTTCCCTACTCCGGCTCGCCCAATGTTTATTGACCGTTTGGCGAGAGTTGGTGCGCTGTTCCTTTACCGTGTCTCGCACGGCATAGGGACAAAGCACTTAGGCTTGCGCGAGACCTACGCCGATTTGCAGCTAGCGTTCAACCGTCTTTTTATGAACTTTTTGTAAGTCTGACCACGTTCCCCTTCGGCGGGTTCAGGATCAGCGCAATCAGCCCCGCCAGCTTCGCCAGGGCGTCGGCCTTCTCGTCGCGGTATGGGTGCCGATCATAGACGCCCTCGACACCGGCAATGGCGTGGCCCATGACGCGCTCGGCAATATCCGGGCGAACACCGGCGCGGCTCATTAGGCTGCGGGCCGTCCTGCGAAGATCATGCAACACCCAGTGCGGCAGCGGCTTGGCCTTCGGGTCCACCTTTTTCGCCGCGCTCAATATCTCCTTGTCGAGCGTGGCTTTGTATTTCGACCAACCACTGATCTGCTTTCCATTTCGACCGGGGAACACCAGCACCTTACCGCGCTTGCCCAACTGCGTGACCGCCTGATCCGGCAGAACCAGCACCCCCGCGTTCCCCTTCTCTCGCATTTCGGTCTTGATGGTCCACACATTGTCGTCGTCAACGTCTGCCCAATCCATCGCGGCGACCTTCTCGCGGCGTTGCGCCGTCAAGAGTAGGAATTGAACAAGGCGACCATAGGAGCCGGTCGCCGCATTCCACACCGCCCGGATTTCATCGTCGTTCAATATACGCTTGCGCTGCCGCTCTTGCGGATTTGTCCGCCGCATCCCCTTGACTATTGGGGTCGCGAAATTCTCGTCGCGGGTTGCGTGCCAGTTGAACACTTGCCGCACAACAGACAGCGCATAGTCGGCTTGCCGCGCCCCATGCTCATCCTCGATATGGTCAAGCAGGGTGGCAACGTCCGCCCGCTTGATCGACGTTAAGTCGCGCCCCGACCAGGCGGTGTAAGGTGCTGCTTCATGAACCGTTCAATCTCGCCAGCGGATCGGAGTTTGCGCTTCAGGACATGCCGCTTAAACCACTCTTTCGCCACGCCCTCGAAACTGTCGGGCGGTGCCTCGCGGATCGACCGGATGATCTTCCGGCCAGCATCGCGGGCAGCGTCAATCTTCATCGGCGGCGCGCCGACCGTCCGCCAGTGCTGCTTGCCGCGCGGGTCGCGAGTTACAACGACGAATGACTTGGCCCCGCTCGGCTGCACCCGCACATAGTGACCGGGCAATTCAGGATCGGCGTGTGTGTATCGCTCCGCCTTCGCCTTCAGCTTCGCCACGCCATCGTCGTCTAATCTTTGTCGCCTCGTCATGGCCCCGTTGCTCCCTTGGGCTAACACCCCGGCTAACATTGCAAACCCGGCTAACAAACGGGCTAACAACTGCTTAGATATTATCGGTTTCCAAGGGGTTCAGGGCAACGCAAATCCGCCGTTTTCCAGCAGTGTTTTAGACTACGAATCTGGGGGTCGGACGTTCGAATCGTTCCGGGCGCGCCAATTCTTTCAGCTGGTTACGCGATCGAGGCAAAGTCGGATGAATAATAATTTGTTGGCCAAGCCCAAATCGCCTTGAAAGTGACCCAAAATCATATCGTCATTAACTATAAAGGAGCAGCCAAGGCCTATTGGCCAACCGCGTGCCCGTGCGGCCCCCGCCTGCGAAACGCAGCAAAAAACGGCATGCAACGCTATTGAAGCTGCGACATTTTTCGGGAGGAGAATGTAATGCGGTCAGCCTCTAGATCCGATTTTCCGCCAGAGGACGATGAGTGGGTGGTGCCAGAGATTCGCCGGCTTGC